>JAQSWC010000334.1 GCA_029266815.1 Paucimonas sp. | reverse complement strand
GGCACCGGCTGAACCATCAACGTGGCCAGTAAGGTAGTCGCGTGTCGCCTTGTTCACTCCACCGCGTGACAGTTGCGTTTTGAACGTATGCCGTAGCGAATGCCACACCTTGCGGTCGCCAATGCCCAGTTTCGGCAGATAATCACGGTTGAATTTCCGAGGGATGAAGCGCGGGAAATATTGGTTCAACGAGGCGGTGCCGTATTCGGTCGCCGCTTGCTTCGCCTTCATGCCGTCGCCATACCACTTCGGAAACAGATGCGTCTCGCCAGCGGCCTTCAACTCGCTGATGCGCTTATCCAGTCCACGGCGGATTAGCTCGCTATGAACGGGAACGATGCGCTTCGATCCCGCATTCTTGGTCTTCTCCTCGATATCGAAGACCAGAACGCCGCGCTCATGTCGGATGCTGCTTAGCTTGATTTGCGCCAGTTCGCTGGCGCGCATCCCGCCGTAGAGTGAAATCAGCATTGCCCACTCAAACTCGCCCAGCTCCTTTTCGAACATCGCGGGCGGGAAGATCAGTTTTAGATCATCGCCGGAGAAGGGCAGGCGGCTCGGTTCTGCGCTCAGGACGAAATCAACTCGGATCTTCGCTGCCGGGTTGTCGGGAATAAGATCGTTCTTGACGCACCATTCCAGCAAGGCGTGAATGCGGGAGAGTATCTTGTTATTGATCGTCCGAGCGACCAGCGGCTCATAGGGCGTCTTACGTTTCTTATTCGCGGCGATGGCTTGCGGCAGCGTCTTGCCGGGAAAGCGCTTCCTGTAGTTTGTCGGCGTTTCCAGTAACGCCCGCTTGAAGCCCTGAACGTCCTGCCGTGTGATCCGGTAAGGCGGTTTTGGCTTCTCTAGGTGTTCCTCGAACATGCGGATCGCGACCTCACACTCTTGCGTGGTCGCTGGCGTTGCCCTCCGTTCGCCACTGTAGCGCTTGAAAATCTCACTGAGGGACTGGTTACTTTCGCCGTCCAGCATTCGCGCCGCAAGCGGATCGGCCTCCAGCGGTTTGATAGGTGCCAACGCGGAATGCTGGGGCAGGGCATCGTCCAAGCCGCGATCCCGGTCATTCTGGCGCTGGAAGACCTCAAGCTGGACGCCAGCCATGGTTCGCGCCAGCGCGCGCCATTTCTCTGTGCCGCGCTCAACGTCGGTATGGCCGTTCTCTCGCATTGAATCGATAATCCAGCCGACCGCAGCGGCCATTTCGTCATTCGTCGCCTTGCCGCTCACGACCTTGCGAAGGGTATCCTCATACGCCGGACGGAAGGCTGACATGTCAGTCGGAGGAAAGTCTGTCGCGTAGGCGGCGCGCTCTGAATCGTCCAGCGTCAGTTCGGTCCCATAGTGATGCGCAGCCATCTGCCGATCGGTGAGGGGCTTGCCTGGGCGAGGCTGCACCTTGGGCCTGTAGGCGGTTTTGAGCTGGGCGCGCGCGGCCTCTAGCTGAGTCTGAATTTCCGCCACCGCGCCCGGTAGCCGTCGAAGGGCTTCGCGGCGATCTGGGCCAAGCGGATTAGACATTTCCCAGCGACCGTCAAAAAGCGAACGAAGGGGCCTAGGAATGGCAATGCGAGCGTAATAGCGGCCTTCGCGTTCCAGAAGGTGCGGGATTCGTTGTGCCATTCGGTTGCTTCTGCTACAAATAATCCTGTGAACGGGTTTGTAGCATGAAACTGTGAAAGTTATGCCGGAAAAATAAGGACTTCTGTAATTTTCGAGAAAAAAATTTGTGGAAAGCAGAGTCCCTTCACCCGCTCCAGAAGGATTTCAATGCAGGAAAACGAGTTAGCCCTTCCGGCGCGTGGGTGACGCTCGTGATAACATGAAGGTGATCGCCGAATTGCTCCATTGACCACATATGGCGAACCGTGAGCCGGAGCAGCCTTATCGCCTGATCCTCCCGGAACACGGCATGTGGTTAGCCGATGCGAGATGCTCGGCGGGAGAGCATCACAATAGAATAAAGAGCCGCCTCACCTACATATCGCACAAGACGGTGTGGTCTGCCTTCGTATAACGCCGCCTGGGTTGCTGGAATCGCAGGCCGAATTGCCAAAGTAATCGAGGAGGTTTGAGATGACCAAAAACAGCACCAATCGTTGCGCTCGCCAGATCAGTTTTGCCGGCAAGGTTCGTACCTTCAATTTGAACGACCCCAAGGTCTTCGCCATGATCGCAGGTGGAGCAAAATTGAAACAAGTCTCGAGGATGATCACGATTGCCCGTCTCGGCATAGGCAGGGCACCGCTGGCGGGGCAATACGGCGATACACCGGCGGCTTGCCACAAACGCTTTCTTGAAAAGATCTATTCGGCGACCGATGTGGAGAACGTCATCACCCTCGGGCTGATTGGTGGCGGGATGGCCGAAGATCAAGCTTTCGCGCTTGTTGATGAGCACGTCGTCGGTAAGCCCCTCGAAGCCAACGCGTTGATCGCATCGGAAACCATTGCCGCGCTGTTCGCTGATGCAGGTGATGCGCAAGCATAACGGAAATGGTCGCTTGAATCCCGGTCTTTGCTGATAGCTCAAGTTTCGGCAGGGTTAGGAATAAGGCGTCGGGCATCACCATCGACGGTCCGGCAATCACATAGGGCGATGCACGATGAAACATCGCGCCAGGCGCATGAAATGGGACTCGACCCAGTCGCGAGCATGACTGATGAGTCTCGCTACCTATGGTTTCATCCCATCTGTTCCAGAAGACGACACGCCGCATCTCGAGCCGATTCTGTCATTTTCACCGCGCCACCACGCGTAAGCGGATCTCGTTGCTTGCTGATGCCCTTTGATTGATCCCGGCCGCAAGCGGCTCGGCGATGCTCCCAGGCTCGCAATCGCTCGCGAAATATTCTGTGTCGCTCTGACCGCGTCGCGGAAAGAAGCCCTCATTACTTTCGAGGTATTCAAGTTTGCTGGCTCTTGCGCGCCTTGAAGACGGCACATGCCCAGCCTAGGTAGCTGCCATGCCCTGTGAGCGCGCGGCTGCGTATACGCGACGTTGTATTATTTGCAGGCCGGAGAGCGAAGAATGCACGCCATCATGCGAACGGTGTCCGCGCGGCTGATGGTCATTTCCTTTGTGCGTCCATCGTCATGGCCATTCCGCAACGTGTTACCACCATGCTGACCTGCGCCGATGTAATTCATCACCGT
>JAQSWC010000333.1 GCA_029266815.1 Paucimonas sp. | reverse complement strand
CTTCGGCGATTAGCCGCAAGCGTTTTCCATTGCAGTCGATCTCGCTTTTGAGTTTCAACGGTTCGTTTTCAGCGCTTGCAAGACTGTGGCTACAGTAACGATAAGGTGATTGCCGTTCAAGATATTCGCTGCTGAAGATCGACATCAGACTGGCACCATCCATTTCCTTTCCGCTTTCGTCAGTCACTTGTTGCACGACACGACTGAACTCGATCTGCAGCCTGCGGGGAAGGCGCAGGCCATGCTCCTTTTCCATCAGATAGGCAATTCCTCCTTTGCCGGACTGGCTATTGACGCGGATGACTGCGTCATAGCTTCGCCCAAGGTCGACTGGATCGATTGGCAGATACGGCACTTCCCAGATCGCGCCGGATTTTTGGCAGGCAAATCCTTTTCTTATCGCATCCTGATGAGAACCTGAAAATGCAGTGAATACCAGTTCGCCCGCATAAGGATGGCGTGGGTGAACCGGAAGCTGCGTGCATTGCTCGATACAGGCACGCACCTCATCGATATCGGAAAAGTCCAGGCCGGGATGCACGCCCTGTGTATAAAGATTGAGCGCCAGGGTAACGAGATCGACATTGCCGGTGCGTTCGCCATTACCGAAAAGGCAGCCTTCCACCCGGTCCGCGCCGGCCATTACAGCGAGTTCGGCTGCCGCCACCGCAGTGCCGCGGTCGTTGTGAGGATGAACACTAAGGATGATCGACTCCCTTCGCGCGAGATGACGGTGCATCCACTCGATCTGGTCCGCATACACATTCGGTGTGCTTGACTCAATGGTCGCTGGCAAGTTGATGATCATTCTGCGCTCCGGCGTCGGCTCCCATTCTGCGGATACGGCATCGCAGACTTCCTTGGCGAATTCCAGTTCAGTGGAGCTGAACACTTCCGGCGAATACTGAAATACCCATTCTGTTTCAGGGCGAGCTTGCGTCAGCGTCTTGATCAACCGCGTGCCGCTGACAGCAATGCCGATGACTTCTTCGCGCGACATATTGAAGACGATGCGACGAAAGCTAGGAGCGACTGCATTGTAGAGATGCACGATGGCACGGTGCGCGCCTTGCAGCGAGTCGATCGTACGGCAAATCAGGTCTTCGCGTGCCTGGGTCAGCACTTCAATGGTTACGTCTTCGGGAACATGTTTTTTCTCGATTAGCATGCGCACGAAATCGAAATCGGTTTGCGAGGCGGCCGGAAACGCCACTTCAATTTCCTTGAGCCCGACCTTGACTGCCTGCTTGAACAGGCGAAGCTTGCGTTCGGCATTCATGGGCTCGATCAGCGCCTGGTTGCCGTCACGCAGGTCAGTGCTCATCCAGATCGGAGGTGTTGAAATAACTCTCTCCGGCCAGGTCCTGTCGTGAAGATGAATGGTGTTGAATGGACGGTATTTCTTTGCTGGTTCGCTGAGCATCATGGCGGAATCCTTGGGTTGAGTTGAGGGCAGCGCGGCACTGAAGGCTGTCCGGCTGCCGCACAACTCAACGCAAGGCCGGACAACCGCGCAGTAGTCGTAGCAGAGCGTGCAGGCGAGCAGCGGTATCAGCGCCGGGAAGGCGGGTAACGCTGGTCGATGTCATAGACGGTTGGTGCATGCTCTTGCTCGGAAAATTACTCAATCTTGATGAAAGGGCCGGCGTGTGCCGAAGGTACTGCGAGGGCGCGAAAATCAGTGCGATAGAGCCGGCAGCATGCATAGTCGCAGCGCGGCGGAGAAAGCAGAAAGAAGCTGTAGGGCGAGGAGGTACATGCCGCTAATGTAGCGGAAGGCGGATGCCGAAGTCAACCGCCTTGTCCGTCGCACCGTCATTTAAACGGAACGGGCACCGCCAGCGACCCGGGGAGGTCATCGCCGCCCGGCGGCGCCACGCTCGTGCTGTTCTTCGGTACGACCTTGAACGCCAGGAGGAAGGACGGAACCGAAGCGAGCACTACCCAAAGGAAAAAGTGCTGATAACCCATTGCAAGCTGAATCGATCCGCTGACCATCTTGAACAGCGTAACGCCCAGCGCCATGAATCCGGCGAAGATGACGTAATGCGAGGACTGGTCGCGAACTACCCATATCATCTCCATTCGCATCACCGCATGTTCCAGCTTTTATGTCGCTGCCACATGAATCCGGGGCTGTTCGCATGATGCCATTTCACCGATGATTGTCGCGTGCTCAAATCCTTCGTTCCTGAATATGTCGAGTACCTGATTTGCGGAAGAGGCATCGCAGGATACCAGTAAGCCTCCTGACGTCTGCGGATCCGTGAGAAGGGCCTGTTGCACCGGCGTGATTATGTTCGCCAGTTCGATGTCCTTGCCATAGGCTGCCCAGTTGCGGCCGGATGCGCCGGTGATGCATCCCAGTGCCGCATATTCTTCTGCCGCTGACAGCAGCGGAATACTGCGCATGTTCAATGCCGCAGCGAGCTTGGAGCCTTTGCATATCTCAAGAAGATGGCCGAGCAAACCGAAGCCGGTGACATCTGTCAGTGCATGCACGCCCTCGAGTTCGGACAACAATCGGCCCGGTTTGTTGAGGCGCGTTGTACTTTCAATCATGGCTTCATAGCCGGTGGCATCCAGTCGGCCCTTTTTCAGTGCGGCCGATAAAACACCCACGCCGAGCGGCTTGCCAAGGATGAGCTTATCTCCCGCTTTTGCATCGGCATTACGCTTGATTTTTTTCGGATGAACCAGACCCATCACCACCAGGCCATAGATCGGTTCGACGGAATCGATGGTATGTCCACCGGCGATCGGGATGCCGGCTTCCGCACACATCGTTTCGCCGCCACGCAGGATCATGCCGATGACTTCAACCGGAAGCTTGTCGATCGGCATGCCAACGAGTGCCAATGCCATGATGGGCATGCCGCCCATCGCATAAACATCGGAGATGGCGTTGGTGGCGGCGATGCGACCGAAGTCGAAGGGATCATCGACAATCGGCATGAAGAAGTCGGTAGTGGCAATCAGGGCCTGCTCGTCGTTGAGTTGATAGACGGCCGCGTCGTCTGCGGTCTCGATGCCGACCAGCAGTTCTTTCGGTATCGGGAAGCCGCCGGAGGATTTCAGGATGTCGGAGAGCACCCCGGGCGCAATCTTGCAGCCGCAGCCGCCGCCGTGGGAAAAAGAAGTGAGTCTGATATCGGTGGTCATCT
>JAQSWC010000332.1 GCA_029266815.1 Paucimonas sp. | reverse complement strand
TCGCGCCTAACCGATCGCGCCCAACTCGCTAGCGTTCGATGCGCTGTTCGCGCCTTACTGCGCCGCAGCTTGCTATGCCGCAAATGAATGGCCGGCAAAAAGCAACAATTAGTTCCGTTTGGACAAGGCTTCTAGTGCAATGCAGTCATACGGGGCATTGTTCTCCCAGCGAAACAGTATTGTTCATGGTAGTGAGCTTATCGAGGCTTACCGCAAGGCATATGCTTGGACGTCTTATTGAAAAGGAGAGCTCCATGCAAACGGTCGAAGATCGCCTCAACAATGCATTGGACGCTGCGCTGGAGATGACCTTCCCCGCTAGCGACCCGATAGCCGTCTATATCGTCGAGTCGGAGCGAAGCCAAAGATGCGCCGCCTCGCACGCACGAAACCGACCAGCGGATACCAGCGAGAACACCTCAACGTTCTGCGCCCGCGTTGATCCAGGCGTGTATTGCCTTGCTAGCCTTACTTCGAGGCACTCCGCGCAGTAGCCGCTGACTGGTCATCGGGGGCAGAGCGGGCGACGTGCCGCATTCCCACGAGCGCAGGCGTGACAATCTTCGCATCGGCGCTTGCTGAATAGACCGCATACGCGGGGTAAGGAAACTGCTCTGCGCCGGCGACCAGTCGCAGACGACCGCTCTTCAGATACGGCTGGACTACCTTCAGCCGAAAGTAGCCCGAGCCGCCTGCCTTAAGAATGTACTGCAGTCCGAGAGGGCCAAGACCGATGAAGGTGCCGGCGTTGGACAATTCCGGGAATGCCATGTTGTGATGCGCTGCGAATTCCGGACCCCAATCGACGAACACATAGTCCGTGGCCCGCTGTCGCTGACCACGGCGCGAAGTCGTGACTAATACGAGCTTCTCCTCGATAAGCAATTCGATCTTCAACCCGGGTTTTTGGCGCGGAGCGTATACCACTGCAATATCGAGGATGCCTTGCGTGATTTGATCAATCAGGCTCTCAGGTAATCCGACCTCGGCGCGCAGCGCAAGCTGAGGCGCTGCATGTCGCATCCAGAGTAACCAGTCGAGCAGCAGCGGATCCCATAGGCTGAGCTCGCCTCCGACGGTAACGACAGCACGTCGGCCGGGCGGCACCGCCACCTGGTGGCGGGCTCTTTCCCAGACTTGCACGAGCGTTTGCGCATAGCGCAGGAATTGTTCGCCGGCCGTCGTAAGCGACGCGCCTGACTTATTGCGGACGAAGAGCTTTCGTCCCAGCAACTCCTCGAGTGCGCGGATGCGGGCGCTCACAGCGGTTTGCGTGACATGCAAATGCTCGGCAGCCCGCATGAAGTTGCCGGTTGCCACGATCTCCAGAAATGTACGTGCGAGGTTGATATCCACCGCGATCTCCCGTTCGTGAATTCCCAACGTATTATGAAATACATTGCATTCATCAACCAATAATATTCGTTTTACTTAATTAACGAACGGAGCCAGTATGACGCCGTAGTCGAGAACCGCAAGGAGTTCGCCACTGCGCGGGCTCAAGACAAAGGAGTTCATCATGTATCGTTTCCTGCTTTTTCTCGCATCATCTTTGTTCCTGACCGCGGCAGCGTGGGCGCAGCCGGTCACCTTTGGCGCGTCGGTGCAGCTCACCGGCCCGGTTGCCAACACCGGACGTTACTACAAGGACGCCTACGAATTCGCGGTGGACAAGATCAACGCCGCAGGCGGCATCAGGATCGGTTCAACGCAACACAAGATTGCGCTGAAGATCCTCGACAACCAGTCGGACGTTAACCTGAGCGTGCGCCAGTATGTGCAATTGCTGGCGCAGGACAAGGTGGACTTCCTGTTGGGACCATTCGCCAGCAATTTCGTGCTGGCGGATTCGTCGATTGCGGAAAAAAGCCGGGTGCCGATGGTGCAGGGAGGCGGCGCATCGGACCAGATCTACAGCCGCGGCTACAAATACATCTTCGGCACGCTGCCGGCGGCGAGCAACTATTTCGGCAGCACGATCGAGGCGATGACGAAACTCAATCCCAAGCCGCAGACGGTGGCGTTGCTCTATGCCGATGACGCGTTCGACGTTTCGGTGGCGAAGGGCACGCGCGAGCTGCTCAAGAAAGCGGGCTTCAAAACGGTCATCGACGAGCGCTACAGCACCAATGCGTCGGACTTTTCCGTCCTGCTCTCGCGCATCAAGAGCCAAAAGGTGGATGCCGTGCTGGTCGCCGGCCATGAAACCGAGGTCTTGAACTTCATTCGTCAGGCGAAAAGTCTCAACGTGAGCCCGATGCTGTATTCCTTCACGGTGGGCGTTCCCAGCGCCGACTTCCGCCAGGCGCTCGGCGCGGACGCAAATGGCGCGAGCGGGATGACGGCGTGGCTGCCTTCGGCGACGCTCAAGGATCAGTGGTTCGGTAACGCCGCGGAGTTTGCTCGCGCGTGGAAGGCCAAGTTCGGTTATGAGCCCGACTACCACGCCGCATCCGGAGTGGCGACGGTCGAAGCGCTGGTGAATGCCATCCAGGCTGCGGGCAGCACCGATCCGCAGAAGGTGCGCGATGCGCTTGCCAAGGTCAGTTTCGACAGCCTCTATGGCCGAGTCACCTTCAATGACAAAGGCCAGATCAGCCTGCCGCAGATCATGGTTCAGATTCAGGGCGACAAGGTGGTTCCGATCTTCGGCGGGAAGGAGTTCATCAACAAGCTGCAGTACCCGCTGGAGCCGTGGGCGGAGCGCTAGGTGGAACTGCTTCTTCAAGTTCTGGTCAGCGGCATTCTCCTGGGCGGGCTCTATGCCTTGATGGCGCTCGGGCTCGCCCTGGTCTGGGGAGTGCTCAATATCGTCAACCTGTCGCATGGGGCGCTCATCATGCTCGGCGCCTATGTCACCTATTTCCTGTTCACCGGCGCGCATATCGACCCGTTTGCCGCATTGCCTATTACTGCGGCCGTCCTGTTCGTGATCGGCTATCTCATCCAGCGCGGCATCCTCAATCTCGTGATCCGCGGGCCGATGTTCAACACCTTGCTCATCACGTTCGGCATCGAAGTGATCCTGACTTATCTGGCGCAGTTGTGGTTCTCGGCGGACTTCCGCGCCATCAATCCAGACTACGCCGGCTCGAACCATACCGTCGGCGGCATCACGATTCCGCATGTACAGGTTCTTGCTTTCGGGATCGCGATCGGACTCACAGTGGCGGTGT
>JAQSWC010000331.1 GCA_029266815.1 Paucimonas sp. | reverse complement strand
GGTAGAAGGGCTTGTCGAACGGTGCGGGCCATGCATTCAGGTCGGCATCGCTTGAAGGCGGCTGCGCCTTGGAGCTCCACCATTTGGTCTGGGTGGAAGTGACCACTCCGTCGATCGACCATTTGATTTCGTTCGAGCGCCACTCCAGCGTATAGGTGTGCCACTTGGCGACGGTGTCGTTTTTCTTGGGAAGCGTGTATTCGTAGCCCGAATAAACGTTGTTGGGCCACATGCCGCCATAGTGAAGCGTCTGGCCGATCTTAGTGGGCTTGCTGCCCCAGCCCTCAACAATGTCGATTTCGCCGTTGGCCGCCCACAGGCCGTATGGGTTGCCCGGTTGGTCTTCAGGCAGCATCCAGATGGCGGGCCACAAACCTTTTCCTGTCGGCAGTTTGGCGCGGATTTCGATCTTGCCGTAAGCGCGGCTGAATTTTCCTGCCGTACGGACGCGACCGGATGTCCAGGTGAAATTCTGGCCTTCGTTTCCGCCGGCAGCGTTACCCGTGAAATTTTCCTTGCGCGCAGTGATGATCAGGTGACCATCCTGTACGCGAACGTTCTCGAGACGATCTGTGTAGTACTCGAGTTCATTGTTGCCCCATCCTTGGAGGCCCACGGTTGCGCCGTTGCCAAGCTGGTATCCCCACTTGGACGTATCGAGCGCACTGCCGTTGAATTCGTCGCTAAAGACCAGGGCCGGATCTTTCTTGGCGGTCTTGTCGCTCGCTGCCAGCAGCGAAGCTTGCGATGAATTACCGCCGCCTCCGCAACCCACCAGCGCAGCCCCTGCCAGCAATAGCACTGCCCCTAAACGCGCAGTACACGATGTAAATCGAATTTTCTGCAACATTATGTCTCCTCCTGAGAACTTACCCTACGAAATGCCCGTCATACTGAAAGCGCTTTCATGATACTTTAACCTTTTGCAACTTGTCAATTTTGATAATGCTCAAATCCTTTGGGCGCAAGGAAACGAGTAGCGCGCGCGTTTTCCCGCTCGGACAAACCAAACGTCCTGTTGACAGTCCTATATGAGTAATGGCTGGGCCAGCGCATTGCGCCTACGAGCCTCGTGTCAAACCCTCAAAAAGGAAAAAGCATGCTGGAAAAAACAAACGGCGCATCGCGTTCGATCTGGATGGAAACCGCTTCCGTTCCCGACTTTCCTTTTCTCCAAGGCAATATTGATACCGACGTGTGCGTCATTGGCGCAGGCATTGCGGGCCTCACCACAGCTTATCTTCTGGCACGCGAAGGCAAATCCGTTGTGCTGATCGATGCACTGGGCATCGGCGCGGGAGAAACCGGGCGCACAACGGCGCATTTCTTTCCACCGGACGAATGGTATGCAGATATAGAGGATTCCTTCGGTGCGAAAAAGGCGAAGCTGGTAGCAGACAGCTTCATGTATGCAATAGGCATGGTGGAATCAATCGCGCGCACGGAGGGCATTGAATGCGGATTCGAAAGGCTGGACGGTTATCTGTACGCGCTGCCGGACAATGCATTCAAGGATCTCGACAAAGAGGCGAAGGCAGCTTCACGTGCAGGCGTGGAAGTCGAGTATCTCGATCATGTGCCAGGCCTGAGTTTCGATTCCGGCCCTTGCGTCAGGTATCGCAACCAGGCGCAGTTTCATCCGCTCAAATATCTCAGCGGACTTGCCGAAGCATTTGTACGGCATGGCGGCAAAATCCATTGCCAGACCCGCGCCACCGAGCTCGGCGAGGAAGACAACCTGCAAGTCGTCGAGACGCCTTCGGGCACCATCCGCGCCCGCTCGGTCGTGGTGGCCACGAACACGCCTTTCAATGACCGTGTGGTGATGCACACAAAGCAGGCTGCCTACAGTACCTATGTCATTGGCATACGCGTACCGAAAGGATCGGTGCCGCGCATTCTTCTGTGGGATACCGGCGATCCCTATTATTACATTCGTCTGGAAACACCCGAAACGCAGACGGACTACGACCTACTCATCGTCGGCGGCGCGGATCACAAGACCGGGCAGGACAGCAATCCCGAACATCGCTATAACGAGATCGAGCAATGGGTGCGCGAGCATTTTCCGATGGCCGGACAGGTCGAGTACCGTTGGTCGGGCGAGGTGATGGAGCCCTCCGACGGCCCTGCTTTTCTCGGCAGGAATCCGCTGGACGACCGCAATGTCTATGTAATCACCGGCGACTCCGGCAACGGCATGACCCATACCACTATCGGCGCGACGATCATCACGGATCTCATCATGGGCAGGGATAACCCGTGGGCGGATCTTTACTCGCCCTCGCGCAAGATGCTGCACGGCTTATCGGACTTTGTGACGGAGCAAGCCAATACCTTGTCGCAATATGCGGATTGGGCAAAGAGTGGAGAAGTCGAATCGATACAGGAAATTGCAGCAGGAAGCGGTGCCGTTATCCGTGACGGCGCCAGAAAGATTGCGGTTTATCGTGATGACGAAGGCGGACTGCATGCCGTATCCGCAGCCTGCACGCATCTTGCTTGCGTCGTCCATTGGAACTCCGGCGAGAAGTCGTGGGATTGTCCCTGCCATGGGTCGCGCTTTGCGGTGGACGGAGAGGTGCTGCATGGCCCTGCTCCCACCGGTCTCAGCCCAGTAATGCTTGAAACCGAGGGCACACCTTCTGCCACGCAGGCAAGCGGCGCAGCAAAGCCGCACGGCCCTCCACCCTAATGTCACTGGCTCGTAACGCTGGAGGCGACATAGCAGCAGCATGCCAGGCTAGAAAACCGTTTCCGCCTTTTAGTGCGCCCGTTGAAAGGATGCAGCGATTCGGCTGAAATGTGGCGTTTCCCGGCATGAGCCGCAGTTACTGTTCGAGTGCTGCCTCCGCTTCCCAGGGAACATAGTCAAAAAGGCACCATCGAAGCTAGCACCGGCGTTGAAGCAACGGGGAGCTTGTATTGGTTGACGGCATTCGTTTTACACGTCAGGCGTCTCCGTACTACCGGCTTGCTGATACTCCGCCGCATCCCACAATCCCAATACTGGAGGTCGCCATGCTGGCAATGAATTACCGAGGTCCCTATCGCGTTCGCGCCCAGGAGAAGCCTGATCCCGTCATCGAGCATCCGAATGACGCCATTGTGCGTGTGACACGGTCATGCATCTGCGGATCGGATCTCCATCTCTATCATGGCCTGGTGCCCGACACGCGCGTC
>JAQSWC010000330.1 GCA_029266815.1 Paucimonas sp. | reverse complement strand
TGAAGCCTGGTCAGCAAACGTTGGGTACGAAAAGCGGAGAGAGCATTGGAGCCCGGCAGGATCAGCATGGCAAAGGCGAAAATGATGCGCCGACAGTGGAACAACAAGCGCCGGCGGGGGTTTCAATCGGAAAGCGTGATTATACCGCGCCGCTCCTTCTATCCGCCGTCCGTCCCTTTCGCCGGGACGAGCCGAAAAAAACAACGCCCTCTTGAGGAGGGCGTTGTTCTGGTTTTTTAGGTGTTGCCGGGAATTCAATGGGTCAGCATCGGCGATGAACCTTGGTCATCATCGTATTCACTGTCCTGTTCTTCCGACCCAGCCCCAAGCATGGGTGAATGGCGCATGCCGATCCGGGCTTGGCCACTGTTCACCTTGAAGAAAGCCACCAGTTGCGCCAGCATCGATGCCTGATGCTGCAACGACTCGGCGGCCGCCGCTGCCTGCTCTACCAGCGCGGCATTCTGCTGGGTCACGCCGTCCATGCTGGTGATAGCGCGGTTGACCTGCTCGATGCCCGAGCTCTGTTCCTGGCTCGCCGCCGTAATTTCACCCATGATGTCCGCCACTCTCCTGACCGATTCCACCAGCTCGTTCATCGTCTCGCCGGCTTGATCCACCAGTTCGCTGCCCATTTCCACCTGCTCGACCGAGTTGCCGATCAAGCCCTTGATTTCCTTGGCCGCGCCGGCGGAACGTTGCGCGAGGCTGCGGACTTCGGAAGCCACGACAGCAAAACCACGGCCCTGCTCGCCTGCGCGCGCCGCCTCAACCGCAGCATTCAACGCCAGGATATTGGTCTGGAAAGCGATGCCGTCGATCACGCTGATGATGTCGACAATCTTGCGCGAGCTTTCTTTGATGGAGCCCATGCGCGCCACCACTTCCGACACCACCTTTCCACCGCGTGCCGCCACCTCCGACGCTGACTCAGCCAGCGTGCTGGCCTGACGCGCATTGTCGGCATTGTGCTTCACGGTCGATGTCAGCTCCTCCATTGAGGAAGCGGTCTCTTGCAGCGAGCTTGCCTGCATCTCGGTACGAGCTGACAAATCCTGATTGCCGGTGGAGCCGCGTAATCGGGTTCGCCGCCGAGCTGCCCGATCAGGCGATGAGTAATCTTGAATGCGGCCACCATACCCACGACGGCTGCCAGCACGCCCATACCAAGCATCAGCCACAGCGCCCTGTGATAAGCGCTTTCCGCCTCCACTGTATCCTGCTCGTTTTGCTTGTCCTGGAAGTCAATCAGCGCATCCAGTTCATCCATCCACTTCTTCTGTACCGGCAGCAAATCGTTCATCAATATATGCGCCGATTCCTGGCTCGCATAACTCATGCCGCGTTCCAGCGCGTTGTCCATCAGCGGCACAGCTTGCTGCTCGAATCGCTTGATATTGCCCATCATTGCCTTGATCTTGTCGGCATTGGAATCTTTGCTGTCTATCGTCCTCAGCAATTCAGCTTCGAGCTCGCGATATTTTGCCGCCTGTTCATTGACCCGGTCTGCCTGGGGTTGCATCAGGCTCTCTTCACGCACGAGCGCCAGGCTGCGCAGCGCGATGGCGCGTTCGTAGACAGTAAGCCGCATCGCCGTGATGAGCTTGGTTTGCACATTGTTGACGCCAGTGATCTTGTGCATGTTCGACTGCATCGATGCCATGCGGGTGATGCCCATGATGGTGGTGGCAATCAGCAGCAGCTGCACCAGACCGAAGCCGAGGATGAGACGGGTGGCGATTTTCATGTTTGTATTCATCTGACTTCCCGCATGGTTGATGCTCTACCGGTGGAACGGATATTTGAATTCCTGCGCTGCGATGGACAGCAACTCTCATCGAAACCGCCATGCGGCGCATATGCCAAAGCGTGGCAACGCCAAATCAATGTGACGTGCCGGGATGGCTCTATCCCGCGTCCAGATTGGAGTGAAATTTGAATTGCGGCGAATTCCGGCCCAGGGCCTGCGGAGAGTGCCCGAGCGGATGATCTGCATACAGACCGATGTTCGCTTTGCATAAGAGCTGTTACTCCCAAGACAGCCTGGCCGCTGACCGACATGCTGCAAACGACACTGTAATAGTTATTCGACGTCGCTGTAGGGTCGCCGCTGTACGGTAGCGCATGTCGAATCGATTCTAGCATGGTTCTTTACGGCTACTTTTCGAGTAAATGAAGCGTTGACCGCAGGCTGTCGCGATATACAACACAGAGCCGTGCTCGTCCGGCCGTCTCGGCACGGTCTTTCCTTCATGGTCGAACAGATAACAGGAGTGCGGAGGAAGAAACAATGAGGTCTCATCGCCCGGGGCAAGCGACCATTGGGCCGCAGCCTGTTTGAAGGCAATCATGCCGGTTATGCCCGAAGCGGTTGCATAGACCACCGAAACGTCGCCGAGGTTTTCCACCACGCTTGCGGTTGCGGGCATGGTATTTCCTTCATAGTTCCAGGAAACGCCGGAGAAGAGGTGCTCGGGCCGGATGCCCAGCGTTGCCCGACTGCCGGGCTGCAAACCTTCGCCGTGCACCATGACGTCGAAGACGGCGCCGTTGGCGAGTCGCACAGTCACCTTTTCGTTGGATACAGCCGTCACTTCCGCCTCGAACAGATTCATCTTCGGCGAGCCGAGAAAGCCGGCCACGAAAACATTGCTCGGATGCTCATACAGCTCGATCGGCGTTCCGACCTGCTCGATGCGACCAGCATTGAAGACGGCGATGCGCTGACCCAATGTCATGGCCTCGACCTGATCGTGGGTCACGTAAATCATGGTTGTCTTAAGCTGCTGATGCAAACGCGTCAGCTCTATCCGCATCTGCACGCGAAGGCTGGCATCGAGGTTTGACAAAGGCTCGTCGAACAGGAATACCGAAGGCTTGCGCACGATGGCGCGGCCAATCGCCACGCGCTGACGCTCGCCTCCAGACAGCTCCCGCGGCTTGCGCTTGAGAAGATCGGTGATCTGAAGGATGTCAGCCGTGCCTTCCACCGCTGCGCGGATTTCCGCTTTCTTCATACCCGAAAGCTGCAGCGAAAACGCCATATTGTCGAACACCGTCATATGCGGATACAGCGCATAGGACTGGAACACCATTGCCAGTTTGCGGCTGGACGGAGAGATATGGTTCGCCAGGCGGCCATCGATGTAGAGCTCGCCCGAAGTGATCTCCTCCAGGCCAGCGATCATCCTCAGCAAGGTGGTCTTGCCGCAACCCGACGGACCGACGAATACGATGAACTCGCCCTCCTTGATTTCCAGATCGACGCCCTGCACTGCAAGCGTCTTGTCACCGTAGCGCTTCGCTACGTTTTTAAGCGTTACCTGCCCCATGTTTGAACTCGCAATACGTCAGGACCGGTTTGATACGTGGCGTTCAACATTCAAAACCTTTCAGTGGGCATCTGCCGGCAGCAAGCACCTCGCCTGCCAGCCACGCGCGAACGCCATCCAGCGCCGGCGGCGCGAAGCCGCATGTCATCACGGCTGGCGCATCGATATCCAGCGCAAGGATCGGATTCCACAGCACGAGATGCAGATCGGGTTTCCATTGCGCGCGTGCGCGTGCGCCATAACGCAGGCGGGTGGTTGAGGCCAGAATGACTGCTCGCCCGTCGTATGGCAGCGACGCCCAGTCGAACGCTTCCGCGTTGTCATACGTGACGAGATCAACGTCATAAAGCTGCTTCAACATCTCGGCAATTTTCACCGCCGGCACACCTGCCTCCGACACACCGTCGCTGACGACATCCGCACGCGCTACCAGACGCACGCGCGAACCGCGTTGCAAGGGCGCAGGATTGCGATAGGTCGTCAGTCCCTGCTGCCAGGCACGCGTCATCAAGCTTCTATCGTTCTCCTCGGACGAGTATGCACAGGCTTCGCAGGGATAAGCATGGGCAAGGCGATCAAGGCGCTCTACCCTTTCCCGCAGCTCCTGCATTGGCAGCATGCCGCTCTCGATGGCATTCGCGATGGCATCGATCGTCTCCTGCTGTGTCTCAGGCGTGCCGAGTGCCATCACCATGTCTGCACCCGCCGCCAGCGCCTGCACTGCCGCTGCGCCGGCGCCGTAACGTCCTGCAATTGCCTGCATGTCCATGCCGTCGGTAATGATTACTCCCTGATAGCCCCATTCCTTGCGCAACAGGTCGTTCAGGATAGTGCGTGACAACGTGGCGGGATGTTCCGGATCGAGCGCCTGATAGACGATATGCGCGCTCATGATGGCAGGCGCATTCAAGGTAGCTCTGAACGGCTTGAACTCCAGTGACTCCAGTTCATCGCGGGATTTCGCCACCGTCGGCAAATCGCGGTGGGAGTCGACATGCGTATCGCCATGCCCGGGAAAATGCTTGACGCAACATGACACGCCTTCCGACAGGCTGCCCTCCATCCAGGCTTGAGCCAGCATCGCAACGCGTTGCGGATCGTCGCCGAAAGAGCGCTCGGCGATCACCGGGTTGTCGAGATTGTTGTTGAGATCCAGTACCGGTGCAAAATTCCAGTTGAAGCCCAGCGACTTCAATCCGCGTGCAACGGCAGCTCCCACGTCGCGGCACAGGGCAGGATCATCCGCAGCGCCCAGCGCCATGCCGGACGGCGGCGACGGAAGCCACGTTGCGCGCACCACGGAGCCGCCTTCCTGGTCGATCGCAATCAGCGCCTTGTCTCCCATGATTGCGCGCAGCCGGCCGGTGAGGCGCCGCAACTGTGCCTCGTCGGTCATATTCTTGCGGAAAAGGCAGACGGCACGGATTGCGTTGTCACGCAGGAAGCGCTCGGTTTCCGCGTCCAGTTCCGTGCCGATGAGGCGGATCATGATCAATTGCCCGGCGATTTTTTTTGCTGTCGACATGGGTTGAATACTCGTCATTTCACTGCTCCGTCGAGTCCGCGCATAAAGAAGCGCTGGGTCAGAAGGAACATGACCAGAATGGGCACGATGGTCAACACCGTGCCTGCGGCAATTACGCGCGTGCTGCTGCCGTAAGTGCCGCGTAGATAGAGAATGCCCGACGATAGCGGAAAACTGTCGGGATGATTGAGCACTATCGAGGGCCAGATGTAGTCGTTCCAGGTTTCCACGGCAGTCAATATACCTACCGTGGCAAGCCATGGCGTGATCAGAGGGAGCATGACGCGCCAGAAGATCTGCCATTCTGATGCGCCGTCCACGCGAGCAGCATCAATCAGATCTTGCGGAATCTCTTCAAACGCTTGCTTCAGAACAAATATGGCGACCGCCGTGACGACATTCGGCAGAATGACGCCGGCAATGGTGTCCGTCAGCCTGAGCTTGTTTAAGGTAATGAAGTTGGCGAGGAAGTTCGCCTCTGATGGCAGCACCATCGTCGACATGATCAGGATAAAGATCAGTTTCTTGCCGCGAAATTCCATGCGGGCCAGCGGAT
>JAQSWC010000329.1 GCA_029266815.1 Paucimonas sp. | reverse complement strand
CTAGCTCCATTACAGCACAAAGGTTTTTGCAGTACGCAGCACTTGCAGGACGTTGACAGCAGCGATCCACCAAAGTGAAATCCTTGCTGCCTTCGCCCTGATAACTTCGTAGCGGTTTAACCGGGTTGTCATAAAAAAGAGAAGGAGAAGTCGAGATGGCAGAGACAATGGGCTTGTGGTTCGCGATAGGGTGCGGCGTTCTGGCCGTGCTTTATGGCCTGATTTCGCGTGCTTGGATCCTGAAGCAGGATGCCGGCAATGCGCGCATGCAGGAAATCGCCGCGGCGATTCAGCAGGGCGCCGCGGCTTACCTGGCGCGCCAGTACAAGACGATCGCGATAGTTGGCGTGGTACTTGCCATACTGATCGGCGTATTCCTCGACATGACGACAGCCGTCGGCTTCGTGATCGGCGCAGTGCTCTCCGGTATGTGCGGCTTCATCGGCATGAACGTGTCGGTGCGCGCGAACGTGCGCACCGCGCAGGCGGCCACCAAAGGCATTGGCCCCGCACTCGACGTGGCATTCAAAGGCGGCGCAATCACAGGCATGTTGGTGGTGGGCCTGGGCCTATTGGGCGTCGGTCTTTTCTACTGGTACCTGAGCGGCCACGGCATGGTGGATGCAGCCACACTGAAGCCGCTGCTCGGCCTCGCCTTCGGCTCTTCCCTGATTTCCATCTTTGCCCGTCTCGGCGGCGGCATCTTCACCAAGGGCGCTGACGTCGGTGCTGACCTTGTGGGTAAGGTTGAGGCCGGCATTCCCGAGGACGACCCGCGCAACCCGGCGGTCATTGCCGACAATGTGGGCGACAACGTCGGCGACTGCGCCGGCATGGCGGCCGACCTGTTCGAAACCTATGCGGTGACGCTGATCGCGACCATGACGCTCGGTGCGCTGATGGTAACGGGTGCACCCTTGAACGCAGTTGTGTATCCGCTGGTTCTCGGTGGCGTATCCATCATCGCTTCCATTATCGGCTGCATGTTCGTCAAGGCTTCCCCTGGCATGAAGAACGTGATGCCTGCGCTGTACAAGGGCCTGATCGTTGCCGGCGTGATTTCGCTGATTGCTTTCTACTTCGTCACGAAGAACATGTTTCCGGAAGCGGTCGCATTGTCGAACGGTGCTTCCATTAGTGCCAATGCATTGTTCGGCACCTGCATCGTTGGACTTGTGCTGACTGCGTTGATGGTATGGATTACCGAGTATTACACCGGTACCGACTACAAGCCGGTGCAGCATGTTGCCCAGGCTTCGACCACTGGCCATGGCACCAACATCATCGCGGGCCTCGGCGTGTCGATGAAATCGACCGCATGGCCGGTGATCTTCGTCTGTATCGCAATCGGCGTTTCCTATCACCTTGCAGGTCTTTACGGTATCGCAATCGCTGCAACGTCGATGCTGTCCATGGCAGGCATCATCGTTGCCCTCGATGCCTACGGCCCGATTACCGACAATGCCGGCGGTATCGCCGAAATGGCGGATTTGCCCGCCAGCGTGCGTGACATTACCGATCCGCTGGATGCAGTCGGCAACACCACCAAAGCAGTGACCAAAGGCTATGCGATCGGTTCTGCCGGTCTAGCTGCGCTGGTGCTGTTCGCAGACTATACGCATGCGCTGGAAGGCCGCGGCATGCATCTGCGTTTCGACCTGTCCGATCACATGGTGATCATCGGCCTATTCATCGGCGGTCTGATTCCTTACCTGTTCGGCGCCATGGCGATGGAAGCGGTCGGCCGCGCTGCCGGTGCAGTGGTGGTGGAAGTGCGTCGCCAGTTCTCGGAAATCAAGGGCATCATGGAAGGCACTGCCAAGCCGGAATACGGCAAGGCCGTCGACATGCTGACCACAGCCGCTATCAAGGAAATGATCGTTCCCTCGCTGCTGCCTGTGGTCGTGCCTATCCTGGTGGGCATGCTGCTTGGACCGGCCGCGTTGGGCGGACTGCTGATGGGTACCATCATCACCGGCCTCTTCGTTGCTATTTCCATGTGTACCGGCGGTGGCGCCTGGGACAATGCGAAGAAATACATTGAAGACGGCCATCACGGCGGCAAGGGTTCGGAAGCGCACAAGGCAGCGGTAACCGGCGACACCGTAGGCGATCCCTACAAGGACACGGCCGGTCCCGCAGTCAACCCGCTGATCAAGATCATCAACATTGTGGCGCTGCTCCTCGTGCCGCTGCTGCCGATGACGAATAACGCCATGCCGACCGATGCTTCCTCGCACACGACGAATGCACCGGTGGTTGTGCCCGAGTCGAAGCGCCTGATGGTGCCGGAGGGGCCTGCTCCCGTGGCACCTACGGAGGAGTCGACTCCCGCGAACCCTTGATGCGTTTGGTCAGGTTTGAAAAAGGCGGCTTCGGCCGCCTTTTTCGTTTGCGGTATTCGCTAGAATCAACGCTGTCTCCTGCTTGCCACCTGCGAGGTTGAACATGCAAATCAATGGAAATGTTTTCATCATCACCGGCGGGGCTTCCGGATTGGGCGCGGCCGTGGCGCGAATGATTGCCTCGCAGGGCGGTAGGCCTTTGCTTGCCGACCTCCAGGCCGGCGAGGGGACTAAGCTCGCGGCCGAACTCGGTGGAGAGTTCGTTCAGTGCGACGTGACCTCGGGTAGCGATGCAGGCCAGGCCGTCAAGGCGGCACAGGCTCTTGGTCCGCTGCGAGGGCTCATAAATTGTGCAGGGATTGCGCCTGCGGCAAAGACCATCGGCAGCAATGGCGTCCATCCGCTGGATCTCTTTCAGAAAGTGCTGGCCGTGAATCTGGCGGGGAGCTTCAATATGGCGCGGCTCGCCGCCGCCGCGATGAGCGTGCTGCCGCCCGCAGGTGAGGAAGAGCGCGGCGTCATCATCAATACGGCTTCTGTCGCTGCATTCGACGGGCAGATGGGACAGTGCGCCTATGCCGCATCCAAGGCCGGCATCGTCGGCATGACGCTTCCGATGGCACGCGATCTCGCGCGAAACGGTATACGCGTCATGACGATTGCGCCCGGCATTTTCGAAACCCCGCTGCTGCTGAGCATGCCGCAGGAAGTCCGGCACACACTGGGACAGGCAATACCTTTCCCACAACGGCCCGGGAAGCCCGATGAATTCGCTCACATGGTACGGTCGATCATCGAGAATCCGATGCTGAACGGCGAAGTCATCCGTCTCGACGGAGCCATCCGCATGCAGCCGAA
>JAQSWC010000328.1 GCA_029266815.1 Paucimonas sp. | reverse complement strand
TGTACAAGCCGTTTGCCACCATCCGCCTGCTCAAGTACCGCATAGAAAGCATGACGCTGGTGCCTGATGGCGACCTCGAATCCTTCCTGTCCGATCAGACCGCGCCCGATGAAGGCGCACTGGGACAGGAAGCGGGTGATCTTTTCGATATCGACATCGCACTATGATCCTGGATTCCTCAGTTGACCGCTTGCCGTTGCCTGGACAGCCGCATGAACATTGAGTTTCTTTCGTTTAAGGACGATCACCCATTGAGTGGAAAAGCTACAGGCGCGATTACCCACTCTTCCGGCCCCCTGGCGTCGTTGCTCCTCCAAACAGAATGCAGTCTGTGTCATCGTCGCGCCTACCCAAAGGGCCGGAAGAATGCACACTCGCACCTGTCCCACTAAGGAATCCAGGATGATCGACGCCATCTACTACGACGAAGTCAGCACGCGCCGCCACCGGGTGAAATTCGTCATCCACAAGCGGGTGCTGATGATGCGCGGCGACGGCTTGCAAAAGACAGCACGCGTGTCCCGCATGGAAATCTCGGAAAGGCTGGAACACGCGCCACGCCTGCTTCGCTTCCCCGAAGGCGGCGTGATCGAAGTTATCGATCCGGCGCTGAACCGGCTGCTTGAAAAGAACCGCTTTTTCGATCCACCGGTGGTGCGCTGGCAGCAGAACTGGCTGATGTCTCTTCTTGCCCTGATTGCGCTCGTTGCCATGATGATCAGTGCCTACCAGTGGGGTCTGCCTCGGGTGGTTGATACCATGGCGCGCCATCTGCCGACGTCGCTGGAGCACAAGATCGGCGACGAAGAATTGAAGATCATCGATGAGCACATGATGAAACCGACCCGGCTCGGTCCGCAGGAAAGGGCGCGCCTGGAGTCAATGTTTGCCTCTCTGGTGCAGTCGTATGGAGAAAAGACGCCGTACCGGCTGGAATTCCGTAGCAGCCTGGTCGGCCCTAACGCATTCGCCCTGCCGAACAACGTGATCATCATGACCGACGAGCTGGTGCAGGTGGCGCGTGACGATATTGCCGTGATGGGCGTGCTCGCGCATGAGCTGGGCCATCTGAAACGGCGTCATTCCCTGCGGCGCATGCTGCAGGCGCTGGGCGTGGGTGTCATGCTGAATATGTGGGTCGGCGATGTGTCCAGCGCGTTGGCGGCTGTGCCTACTTTCCTGCTTGATCAGAAATACTCGCGTGATTTCGAGCGAGAGGCAGATCGTTATGCAATCGCCATGATGCAGGCGAACGGCTTGCGCTTGACGCCGATGGCGGAGTTCTTCGAGAAGATGGCAGCATTGCACGAGGAGCGTCCGCAATCGGCGGCGCAAAGTCGACAGCAGCGTTATCCACATGAAGAAGAGGGCGACGAGTACGACACTTATGAGGACGACATGGCCGGTTCCGGCCAGCAAAGGCAGGATAAAGAAGAGCCTGCCAACTATCTGAGTTCACATCCGAGCGACGCGGAGCGAATCGCCTATCTGCGCGCAGCCGACGAAGGACGCTAGCCGCCTCTTTCAATCGCCGAGGAAGGCGCCGCTAGACGATCAGCGGTCGGTTGGACAGTTCATTCGGGTTCGCTCCGTCGGCCGGAAAGCGTTCGGCAAGCAGGGCATTCAGTTTTTCAAGTCCTGCAATTGTGCTGTCGCGGAAGGCGCCGGCCTTGAAGCCGGCCGTCATCGTACGGCAGATGTCTTCCCATTCGCGTTTTTCGATTTTCTTGCCCGCACCTCGGTCGGCGATGATTTCTACCTTGTGGTCAGCAAGATTGATGTACAGAAGGACGCCGATGTTTTCTTCGGTGTCCCAGATCCTGTAAAGCGAGAAGAGTTCGCGTGCCCTGTCGCGTGAAGACAGACGGTCAAGCAGGGCAGAAAGGGGCATCGACGCCTCGATGATCAGCCGCAGCTCCGCACGATGGCGCTTTTCTCCAGACGCAATCGCCTTTTGTATCGCTTCCAGCGATGCCTGGGGAAACGCGCGCCGTCCAGCACGGGTAGTAGTGAAGAGGTGTTTGAGCCAGCGAGCCATTACCAGTCTCCCGAAGCGCCGCCGCCATCGAAGCCGCCGCCACCACCGCCAAATCCGCCTCCGCCCCCAAAGCCTCCTCCACTGTGGCGCCCGATGGCATTGCCAAGGATAATGCCTGCGGCCGCGCCAAGAGGGCTTCCCCAGCCATCGTGTCTCAGTACACGGCGAGAACGTCCCCCGCGCGAGAAAAATCCGCTGAGCACAATGAAAGCAATGAAGATCAGAAGCGGCGAGAGGCTGGTGAAGTCTTCCCGTTGGCCGGCCTCTGCGTCTTGCTCAGGAGCCGGTAATTGCTCCTTGCTGATCGTGTTGGCAATGGCTGTAATGCCGGCCGCAAGGCCGCCGTAGAAATCGTTCTGCCGGAAGTGCGGTGCGATCACGTCTTGCAGAATGCGTTTCGACTGGGCATCGGTCAGGCTGCCCTGCACCCCTCGGCCCGCCTCGATGCGTAGCCGCCTGAGTGCGGGCGGATTGTTTTTTGCGACCAGAAGAATAACGCCGTCGTCCATGCCTTTGCGGCCGAGGTGCCAGCTATCGGCCACACGAATGCTGTACTGCTCTATCGCTTCCGGCGCCGTGCTCGGCACCAGCAGAATCGCAATCTGGCTGCCGGTGCGCGCCTCATGCTCGCGCAGCACGTTCTCCAGCGTATTCCGCTGCTGTGGCTTGAGCATGCCTGCGAGATCAGTCACGCGTGCCTGCAGCGGCGGCACGGGGACGAGTTCCTGCGCATGAACACAAACTGCCGCCAGCCATAAAGCCAGCAGCGGCAGCAGTCGTGCAATTCGCATTGTCTTTCCTTACTTGCCGAAGTCGACTTTGGGTGCGTTGGAAATCGCGCGCTCGTTCTCGACCGTGAACGAGGGTTTTACCTCATAGCCGAATATTTTCGCAGTGAGGTTGGTGGGGAAGCTTCGTGCCAGCACGTTGTAATCCTGGACGGAGGCGATATAGCGCTGACGTGCCACGGTGATACGGTTTTCAGTGCCTTCGAGCTGCGATTGCAGATCGCGGAAGCTGGTGTCGGCCTTGAGCTGGGGATAGTTTTCCGCCACCGCCATCAAACGTGACAGTGCCGAGCTGAGCTGGCCTTGCACTTCCTGGAATTTTTGGAACGCTTGCGGATTGTTCAGGACTTCCGGAGTGATCTGGAAGCTCGTTGCCGCCGCACGAGCGCGGGTGACCGCTT
>JAQSWC010000327.1 GCA_029266815.1 Paucimonas sp. | reverse complement strand
GCGGCCGGCGCTCTAAAGTCATTGGCAGGCCATCGGCGGCGAGCGTTATGGAAAGCCGTCGGTGGCGCAGCCGACAAAGGCTTGCTGCGAAAAGCACCGTTGGCAGAAGATGAGCTCTTCCTACAGGCACCGCCTGAGTCTGAAGACATCTTACGAGACTATCGGGCTATCGGATTGACGCTTGGTAGGCATCCCGTGGCATTGCTGCGAACCGCGTTGGCCCAACGCCGCTTTGTCACTGCGGAAGAGTTCCATGCGTTCTCTGATCGCCAGCTTGCGCGGGGATGCGGCATCGTCACCGTCCGGCAACGCCCAGGTACAGCTAACGGCGTGCTGTTTATGACAATCGAGGACGAGACCGGAAACATCAATGTGATCATTTGGCCGTCGCTGGTCGACCAATTCCGCAAGGAAGTGCTACAGGCACGCCTGATCGGTGTATATGGGGTTTGTCAGTGCGAACGGAATGTGCGACATCTCGTGGCCAAGCGTTTAGTCGATCTATCTCATTTGCTCGGAACGCTGCAAATAAGCAGCAGGGACTTCATGTAACTGTGTCCCTTAACTTTTCAAAGGCAGTTTAGAAGTATCTTCAGTGTGCCTTTCACAAAGCGAGTGGGAGATTCTGCTTGTGCCACTTGCACAAGCAAACAGACCATAAAGATAGATCTTTTAACGGTTTATTTACTACTCTGTATAATGACAAAAGCTTGTTCGGTGAAATCGCGATGGAGCATGTCAGGCCAGTGGCCTCCCGTACCGCCTGTTTGATCGTCCTTGCAATCGACAAGGTATCGCCCTCGGCGTCTGTCAGATCGATATAGATCTCGTCGATGCCGCGATTCTCTATCCGCGGAGCGATGGACGCGACTGCCTGCTTGAAGAGCCTCGAGTAATGACGATAGGTCTGGAAATCGACTGGAAGCAGAACAGCGTCCGGAGCAAGCCTGGCGGCTTTCATGACGCCCATCGCCGAGAAGACGCCGAGGGCTCTGGCTTCATAGGTGGAGGTGGTGATCACTCCGCGGCCGGCGTAGTCCCGCAGGCGGAAAAATGTACGTGAGCCATCTTCCATTTCCACAGGAGCGTGGCGCGATGTTCCTGCGATCACGACAGGCTGGCCCTGCAGTTCCGGATAGCGCAGCAGTTCGACGGAAGCATAGAAGGCGTCCATGTCGAGATGCGCAATACGGCGTGCTGGCGAACTCATCGCGACATCATATCGAACGGCGTCTGGCGAAAGACATTCATAATAAAAATGTCAATCATCACAATTTAAAATTTTATTTATAACAGCGTCATCCCTATACTGTTGTTGTGGCAAACAACTTTGATAGGAGAAATGACATGACTGAACTTTTCTTGGGAGCACAACTGGTAGGCTTGATCGCTTTGATGGGTGCAGTATTAGTCAAGGGTGACGAGCCTGCGGCAGCCGAGTAAGCAAGCATCGAAGCAACGAGCAATAAAGATTCAACCACCGTTTATCGCCTTGAAGACCGCGCCGCGTTGCTGCCCGGATTCCTCAAGACGAGAACGGTACAGGGCAGCAATCAGATCGGACTGCGTGACAATGCCGATCACATGCCGGTTGGCATCCACAACCGGAAGGTGATGGAAGCCATCATCCGAGAACTGCTGGACCAGACTGGTAATCGGCTGTTCCGGCGAAGCGCTTACAACGTCCGACGTCATCACGTCGCATACCTCCTGTGATAACGCGGGGTCAGTGACCGAAGCTTCATGCCGCGCAGACAGTGCAATAGCCACGTCACGCAGGGTAATGATGCCGATTATCTCGTTCGCCGTGTTCGTGACCGGTAAGGCGCGGATATTGTGCGTAATTAGCAGCATGAGCGCGGCATCCAGGCTCATGTCCGGACGCGCTCTCACTACATCGCGCGACATCAGGTCCACACAGCGAATGTCGCCCGAGCGGCGGCGATACGCATGCATTTCCGCCTGCTGAAGTATCTCTTCCAAATCGTCGCTGGCTATATCCACTACTTCGCTGTGTTCCTTCAGCGCCGCGTCCAGATCCGCACGCGTAAAGCCAAGTCTTTCACTTGGACGGACATCTGCTGTCTTGTGCTGGTTCGACGTGTCCGCGCGGTGCGGATAGCGGCGGCGAAGCGCATTGTTGAAGAGCACCGCACTCGCGAGCAGGAGCACCGAATTCAGCGCAACCGGCCACAGGACGAAGCGATAACCCATTTCCACGATTGCGGGGCCGCCAAGTACGGACATCAACGCCACGGCTCCGCTCGGCGGATGCAGACACCGGAGGGGAAACATCAATGCGATTGCCAGCGCGACTGCAGCCGAGGCGGAAATCGCGGAAGCACCGAAAAGCTTTGCGCAAGTTACGCCCACCAGAGCGGCGAGGATGTTTCCACCCATGATGGACCACGGCTGCGCCAGCGGGCTGGACGGCACGACGAAGAGCAGCACGGCCGAGGCGCCCATCGGCGCGATGAACCAGGGGTCGACTACGCCCAATGAGCCTTTGCTGAGCAAGGCGGTAACTATGAGGCCGAAACAGGCGCCGGCGCTGCCATAGAAGCGCTCGCGGCGATTGGCATTGATGGCCGGCGGCACGAAGCTTTTCAGCCAAAGAACTATGTTTTTCATCGAATCGGGAAAAGGGGCAGAGGAAAACGCGGCAGTGTATGACGCAAAGCGCTCGATTGTAGCGGCTTCCATGCAAAGGTTCCACGCCAATACGGCATGCTGCTGAATGGATGCTATTTGTGAAATAAAAAAGCCTGGTCGAGATGACCAGGCTTTAAGCTTGCTTACTGCCTACTGAAGGGTCGGTATCAGCATCCTGCGGTGCTGCCGGCAGTGACGCCCAGAGTCTGGGTCATCATGTATAGCGGTCGATTCGGCTTTGCACTTTGGCCGGCTGTTTGCCATCACACTCTAGCGCACCGTTGATAGCCCTGATGGTGTGACCAAAGCCCAGCGAATTCTTCATTGCATAACTCGGCGTCATGCTATGCGGCCCAACCTGTGTCATCCAGTACCACAGCGCACTCCTCCAAGCATAGTTCGCATTTGTCGCTAGCAATTCCGGATTGTCGACCAGTGTGGTGCCCAGCCCCATCGCTTGACTCAGGTTGCGATAGTTGGAGGTCCAGCTGATTTGGATCGGGCCGCGACCGAAGTACTGGTGATTCACGCTGGTACTGGCGCAAGTGACCTTGACCCAGTTCACATCGCAGTAATGCGGCCAGTTGGCAGTGTTG
>JAQSWC010000326.1 GCA_029266815.1 Paucimonas sp. | reverse complement strand
GAACGATATTCTCTTGGGCCTTGTTGGACCAGGTGTTGCGGGTATAGGTAATCACCGCGGCAATCTCGGTATCCGACAGAACACCCTTCCACGGCGGCATTGCTGACGGATACTTGCCCGTCTTCTGTCCATTCAAGAGCACGTCGATCTGCGGTCCCTTCGGACCATTCACTATCGCAGAACCGTCGAGAGGCGCAAACGCGTTCGGCACGCCCTTGCCGTTCGCCTGATGGCAAGCGACGCAATTGGTTGCATAAACTTTTTCGCCGCGCTGCTTCAGTTCGTCGATTGTCCATACCTTGTTCGGATCATCGGCCTGGGCTGCCATTTTCTTCTTCTGCTCATCTACCCATGCCTTGTAGTCTTCTTCGCTCTTGACCACGACGACGATAGGCATGAACGCGTGTTCCTTGCCGCACAGTTCAACGCAGTTGCCGCGGTAAGTGCCGACTTTTTCAGCCTTGAACCAGGTATCGCGTACGAAACCGGGAATCGCATCCTGCTTGACACCGAAAGCGGGAATCGTCCAGGCATGGATCACGTCGCTTGCGGTGGTCACGATGCGGACCTTCTTGTTGACCGGCACCACCATTGGATTATCGACATCAAGCAGATAAGTATTGCCACGAGCAGCAACATCAGCGGCCGATACCGCCATGCCCGGCTCACCGATCTGCGAACGCGGGGTAGAAAGATTCGACAAGAAAGAAATGCCTTCGCCTTCACCTTTCAGATAGTCGTAACCCCATTTCCACTGCATGCCTGTCACCTTGATGGTGAGGTCAGCGTTCGATGTATCTTTCATTGCCACGACGGTCTTGGTGGCAGGCAGCGCCATCAGAATCACGATGAGGAATGGCACGACGGTCCAGGCTATTTCAACGCCCAGGCTTTCATGGAAGGTTGCCGGTTTATGACCCGCCGATTTGCGATGCTTGATGATCGAGTAGAACATCACGCCGAACACGGCAATGAAGATCCCCAGGCAAATGAACAGCATCATGTCGTGAATCGAGTTGATCTCACGTGCAATCTGCGTCACCGGCGGCTGCAGGTTCAACTGACGCACGACGGGACCACCCTCGCTGGTCAGCACGTCGGCCCAAGCCGGCACGCCCGCGAGAACCAGCCCCGCTCCCAGCATCAACGTTTGAAGGCGCTTCGCAAATTTCATAGTTTCCTCAAATGCCCTAAATAAGAATTCCGCTTATCTGACCGCAGACAGCGCCTCGCGCAATTCACGCGCCGTTTCACGCTCTTCCGCTCGGTCAAAAATCCGCCAATTTCAACTTTCCCGCCACGACACTCGGCCACGATCCGACGCGTGCCGCGCAAATACGAAAAACGCGCACCCTACCGCCGCCAACTCCAACACCGCGAAACCCAGCACATACAAGTCGCCTTGCAGAGCGAAAAATCGCGACTGCCAACGAACCCGAGCAGAGGAAACCGTAAGCTGCTGCCAGTTGGCGAGGAGATGCCGAACAATTGCGCCTTAAGACCTGCTTGTGCGAAAAATTTCCGGAACCTTCTCCGGGCGAGGCAATGCAATGTTCGTTTTACGTACGCATAACTTCGGAAGTATAAGGCTTAACAAGAGTTGTGATCAAGCTCAAAAGGGGCGGTGAAGGCATATCGACGGCTTAAATGCCGTGTCGCCGGTAGTCGGAATCTAGGCGGAAGCACGGGCTTCACCGCTGGAATCAGGTGCATGAAAGCCGGTGCAAGTGCCGCAGAAATAATCACGCCAAACCGCGCAAGAATCTTGAGCGCAGGCAGGGCGCCGCACTTCTTTATTTCGCAGGTCAGCGTCGCCGCGGCTCGAACCGGATGATAGCCTCGCCCTCCGCAGTTCGGCGCGCCACAGGCCTGAACGCATGGCCATAGATGATTTCAAAAGTCAGCGTCAGCCTGCCGTCGGCATTGCGCATCGATTCTATAGCACTGCGGACGCGTGCCCACGCCGCCTTGCCGATCATGCTCTTGCGGCGATTGACCAAAGGATTCCCACCGAAAGCGCGCACATCCTCCAGCATCTTGCCGACGGTATCGTACGTCACGGTGATCACCTCCATATCCATCACAGGCGTGGAAAACCCGACCTCAACCAGCATGTCACCCAGATCATGCAGGTCGACGAACGGAAGCGCGTGCGGGAAGGCATCGACTTGCGCAAATGCCGCCCGAAGCTCCTTGAATGTGTCGGGGCCGAAACAGGAAAACATGAGCAGGCCGTCCGTCTTCAGCACCCGCCGCCATTCCGCGAAAACGCGCGGCGGCTGCGGATGCCAGTGCAATGCGAGGTTGGACCACACCAGATCGATGCTGCCGGCCGCCAAAGGCAGGCAGGCAAAATCGGCGCACAGCAAGCCGGGAGCGGCGAGCCCGTCCCGGTTGCGCTTCAGCCATGACGGCAGTACCCAATCGAAGGCGGATTGCGCAACGCCGTGCTGCCGTCTCACCTCATCCAGCATGGCAGGACTGGCATCCACGCCCAACGGCAATCCGCCCTTGGCCGCCTGCAACAGGCTGAGATCGGCGCCATCGCCGCAGCCCGCATCGAGAATGAATTGCGGAACCATTTTGACGAGATCAAGCCGCTCCTGCATTCTGGATGCAACCTCGCGGCGCAGAAAAGCCGAAGGCGCAATGCGGATCGGATCGGCAAACAATCGCTTGACGAGCTGGAGGTCGATCGGAGCGCTCGATTCCGGAGAGGCGGGAGGTGGTTGCACGGCAGACAGGGAAGGGATGCGATAATCCGTACCAGTTTACAGGACGACCATGATGCTCGCAGCAGCCACCCGTTTTCAGCACTGGCACAAGCGCCTGCAAGAGTTGGCGTCGCCGATGCTGCCCGGCGTCTGCGCACTGTGCGGCAACTGCGGTCGTGACGCAGTTTGCGAAACCTGCCGCATGCTCTACCTGAAGCTCGAAGTGCGGCGCTGCCGCTGCTGCGCCATTGCCCTGGCCGATGAAACATCCGGGCAATGCGGAGACTGCCTGAAGTCTCCCCCGGCCTTCGATGCCACGATTGCCGTGACCGACTATATGCCTCCGCTGGACGAGATTGTGCTGGCGCTGAAATTCAAGGCCCAACTCGCGTTGGCTCCGGTCGTATCGAACTTGCTGCTCGATGCCACGCTTTGTCGAACCGAAGACGAGTTGCCGCAATTGTTGTGCGCCGTACCGCTCAGTGCGGCCAGGCTGGAGGAGCGCGGCTTCAATCAGGCACTTGAAATCGCCAGGCCTTT
>JAQSWC010000325.1 GCA_029266815.1 Paucimonas sp. | reverse complement strand
AGGATGACCGCACCAAACTCCAGACGATCGATCGCGACCTGAAGAATGTGGTGTTTGGCCAGGATCCGGCAATTGAAGCGCTGGCATCGGCCATCAAGATGGCGCGCGCAGGGCTGGGCAAGATGGACAAGCCTATCGGCTCCTTCCTGTTCTCCGGTCCTACAGGCGTCGGCAAGACCGAAGTGGCCAAACAGCTTGCGTTCATCCTCGGCATTGAGTTGATCCGCTTCGATATGTCCGAATACATGGAGCGCCATGCAGTGAGCCGCCTGATCGGCGCGCCGCCTGGCTATGTGGGATTCGACCAGGGCGGCTTGCTGACCGAAGCGATTACCAAGAAGCCGCATGCGGTGCTGCTGCTCGACGAAATCGAGAAGGCGCATCCGGATATCTTCAATATCCTGTTGCAGGTGATGGACCATGGCACGCTGACTGACAACAATGGCCGCAAGGCAGACTTCCGCAACGTGATCATTATCATGACCACCAACGCCGGTGCCGAAAGCCTGCAGAAGCGTTCGATCGGCTTCACCGACAAGCGTGAGACCGGCGACGAGATGGCCGAAATCAAGCGCGTATTTACACCGGAAGGCTTCGATCCGCTGATGGGCGCACGTCCGATGTCACGGTTGATTCAGGACATGATTCGCAAGGCGCTGGCTGACGAGCTTTTGTTCGGCAAGCTGGTAGCTGGCGGTCGCGTCACGGTGGACATGGACGACAAGGACGAGATCAAGCTCGAATTCACCGAGGGCGATCCTTCTCCTCCCGCAGCGCCGCCTGAGACTGTCGAAGTCGAGTAAAGGAATTAGGCCTGCAAAAAAAGCCCGGATTATAACTCCGGGCTTTTTTCTTTGCGCTGAAAGAAAGACGGAGTTTAGTGCGCCGGATTTTTGATTTCTGTGTGAATCCGCTCTATCTCGTCGAGAACCTCGCCTGGCAGCGTGATTTTAGAGGCCTTAAATTTTTCCTTGAGTTGATTCAGAGCGGTGGTGCCGATGAGGGTTGAGGACCACGCACTAGTACGTATCGGCTGTGCTTGAAAACACAGACTTCATCTCAAGCCACGCAGCGCTGCAGCGCATTCCCTGATTAAGGCTGGACCGCGATAGATCAGGCCGCTGTATACCTGCACGAGCGATGCACCTGCACGCATTTTTTCCTTTGCATCCTCTGCGGACAGGATGCCGCCTACGCCAATGATGGGCAAGGCATCGCCCAATTCCATCTTCAGCGCCCGGACAACGCTGTTTGATGGCGCGAATACGGGGCGGCCCGAGAGTCCGCCGGTTTCTTCGGCATGTGGCAGACCTTGTACCGCATCGCGGGATATTGTGGTGTTAGTCGCGATTACGGCATCCATGCCATGCTTGACCAATGCCGCGGCGATTGCCTTGGTCCGTTCGGTATCGATGTCGGGGGCAATTTTTATGGCGACAGGCACATAGCGCGCATGGCGATCAGCAAGTCTGCGCTGCGCATCTTTCAGCTTTGCCAGCAAGTCATCCAGTTCCGATCCACCTTGAAGCTGACGCAGATTTTTAGTATTGGGTGATGAAATATTGACGGTGACATAACTGGCGTAGGGGTAAACCTTTTCCAGGCAAATCAGATAGTCGTCTGCCGCCTGTTCTATCGGTGTGGAGGCGTTCTTGCCGATATTCAGGCCGAGCACTCCGCGCTTTTCCTGATAGAAGCGGGAAGCCTGCACATTCGCCACGAAGGCATCCACGCCACCGTTGTTGAATCCCATTCGATTGATGATGGCTTCTGCCTGCCTGAGACGAAACATGCGGGGTTTTGGATTGCCGGACTGGGGATGCGGCGTCACGGTACCGACTTCGATGAAGCCGAGACCGAGGCTCGCGAGGCCGTCGATATACGCGCCGTCCTTATCCAGGCCTGCTGCGAGGCCGACCGGATTGGGAAATTTTATTCCCATCACTTCGCGAGGATCGTCTCGCGGGCAAGAGAAGAGCAGGGGCGCGAGACCGGCTTGGGCCAACCGCTTTAATGCAGGCAGGGTAAATTCGTGGGCGTGCTCGGGATCGAGGGAGAAAAGCACGGGGCGAGCAAGGGCATAGAGCGCGTTATCCAGCATGGGAATACCTGAAGTGGAAGAGAAAGCGCCTGCGGGGCAGGCAACTGAAAGCGCACGATTTTACCGCGGGCTTCGCCGGAAGCTAAGTCGGCAGAGCCGCTAATTGAACGACAGACATCGCAAGGGCGCAGGAGCTTCTAGTTCTCCAGCAATTCCCATTGACCGTGACGCAGCATTTCTGTCGGGCGGAACTGAGTCTTGTAGGCCATTTTCCTGCTCTGTTTGATCCAGTACCCGAGGTAGACATACGGCATGCCCATCGACTCGGCTTGGCGGATCTGCCACAGAATGTTGTAGGTGCCGTAGGAGGCATGCTTCTCGTCGGGATCGTAGAAGGTGTAGACCGATGACAGCCCATCTTCCAGCAGGTCGATGATGCTGACTATGCGAAGCGCACCGCTGGCATCGCGGAATTCCACCAGCCTGGTGTTCACTTTGCTCTGCAGAAGGAACTGGGCGTATTGCTCGCGGCTATCGTGATCCATGCCGCCGCCGGCATGACGCACTGTTTGGTAGCGCAGGTACAGATCGTAATGCTCGGGAATATAAGCAAGGGAGGTCACCCTCGGAACGAGATCGCTATGCCTGTTCCAGGCGCGCTTCTGGCTGCGAGTCGGGGAAAAATCGCGGGTGCGTATACGTACCGGCGTGCAGGCCTGACATCCGTCGCAGTAGGGGCGATAGGTGAAAATGCCGCTGCGCCTGAAGCCGTTTCTGACGAGTTCCGAGTACACGTCCGCATTGATCAGATGCGAGGGTGTTGCCACCTGCGAGCGCGCCAATTGCCCATCGAGGTAGCTGCATGGGTAAGGCGCAGTCGCATAAAACTGCAATGTCGCGAACGGTAGATCTTTCAGGTGAGTCATGATCCGTCCTGTCGGGTCAGGTGCTTGCGAAGGATTCGCCGCTTTCGCGTCGATCGAACAATTGTAGCGGCCTCCAGTCCCGGATTTCCTCCTGGCCGGCAAGTGCCTGCATTTTCTTTACGAATTCCTCGCGAGGTATCGGTATTGCTCCCAGCGATGCCAGATGCGATGTCTCCTGCTGGCAATCGATCATCTCTACACCGCGGTTTTTGAGAAAGTGCACCAGATAAGCCAGTGCAACCTTCGAGGCGTCCGTCATGCGCGCAAACATTGATTCGCCGTAAAACATGCGGCCGATGCACACCCCGTATGCTCCGCCGACAAGATTACCCTTACACCAGAGTTCGGCGCTATGGGCGTGTCCCATGGCATGCAATGAGGTATAAGCATCGACAATTTCTTCGGAAATCCAAGTGCCGTGGCCACTGCGTCTCGGTGCGGCGCATTCAAGCATCACGGTATGAAAAGCCGAATCGAACCTCACTTCGAAAATACGGTCGGTGAGCCGGCTCTTCTCTATCTTCTTAAGCGTCTTGTACAGGCTCGTCGAGACCACGAAGCGTTCCGTAAAGAGAACCATGCGAGGGTCGGGGCTCCACCACAGAATCGGCTGCCCTTCCGAATACCAGGGAAATATGCCCTGACGGTAGGCCGCAAGTAACCGGTCCGGAGTGAGGTCGCCGCCGGCGGCAAGTAAGCCCGGCACGCCTTCGTTCTCATTCAACGCTGAGCGAACGTCGGGAAAAGGAGCGGTGCCATCCAGCCACGGAATCATCCTGCCTCCCTGAATTGATGCGCGGAAAGCGCGAAACACGTGCATGGAAGGCGCAGTGATTCAAGCAAAGAAAAAAAATCCTTATTAAACAATGCCTTAAAAG
>JAQSWC010000324.1 GCA_029266815.1 Paucimonas sp. | reverse complement strand
GCGCGTCGACGCCGACGTTGATTTCAGCGGGCCGCTCCTTTGCCTTGTCGGCTTCGGCAGTCGGCAGCGTAATCTGCAGCTCGGTGAATTTGCTGTAAGTCGTCGTCACCATCAGAAAAATGAGGATGACGAGCAGCACGTCGATGAACGCAATCAGGTTGATTTCCGGATGTTCGCGAGTCTGGCCCCGGCGGAAGTTCATGGTGCAGCCCTTTTATTTGCGATTGCCATGCACTGTATCGACAAACTTGATCGCCTGCTGCTCCATGTCGACGATGAAGCTGTCGACCAGCGCGCGGAAATGGCGATAGAACACCAGCGTCGGCATCGCGATCGCCAGTCCGAAACCCGTATTGTAGAGCGCCACCGAGATGCCGTGCGCAAGCTGTGTCGGATTGGTTCCCATGGCGTTCTGGGCGCCGAAGATCTCGATCATGCCTACCACGGTTCCGAACAGACCCATCAGCGGAGCGAGCGTCGCGATCGTGCCAAGCGTGGTGAGGAAACGCTCGAGGTCATGCGCAGTGCCGCGCCCTGCTTCCTCGATCGATTCCTTCATTACTTCGCGCGGGGAATTCACGTTGCGCAAACCTGCCGCCAGCACACGCCCCAGCGGAGAATTGTTTTCAAGATTGGTCAGGACGTCGGCATTGATCTTGCCGTTGTGATAAACCCGAATGACTTCGGCCAGCAGATTGGAAGGAAGAATGCGCTTGCGCCGAAGATACAGCAGTCTTTCGATGATGAGTGCAAAAGCGATGACGGAGGAAACCAGCAATAGGTAAATCGGCCAGCCGGCCGCGTGGATAATGTCGAGCAAAGCCCGCTCCTTAATTCAAGACAATCCGAGAAAACTCAAGGTGCAGAATGTAGCGTGTTGAAGCTTGCCGAGCAAGCGCTCCATTTTCACTCTGCGCAGTTCACATGACGAAAGACTGTGGATAACTTTGTGGGTAAAATTGGCTGCCCCGATAAATACTTGATTTAAAAGCTATTTTCTTTTCCGATTTGAAACCGTTATAAATCATATTTTTCTTATTAATCATGGACTTGGAAAACTTATTTCATGTCTTGCACACATTGTGACCCACCCATGACATTTATCCTAGGCTGTGGACAGTTATTGCAAAGAATGTCTCATGACTGACGCCGGGGACCTGCTTGCCAGAGAAGAACCCTTGGTATTGAAGGTTTCCGCCCTCAATCAGGCAGTCGCCCGGCTACTTGAAAAAAGCTTTCCGCTGGCATGGGTTTCCGGGGAAATTTCCAATTTCACGCGGGCCAGTTCCGGCCACTGGTACTTTACGCTCAAGGATGAAGCCGCTCAGGTCAGGGCGGTGATGTTCAGGGGCCGCGCCCAGCTTGCAGGTTTCATTCCCCGCGAAGGTGACAAGGTCGAAGTACGTGCGCTCGTTACGCTATATGCGCCGCGCGGCGACTATCAGTTGAATGTGGAAGCCATCCGCAGGGCGGGAGTAGGCAATCTGTTCGAAGCATTCCTTCGCCTGAAGGACACGCTCGAGGCCGAAGGCTTGTTCGATCAGGGCCGCAAGCGCCCTCTGCCCGTCTTTGCGAAAACGGTAGGCATCGTCACCAGTCCTCAGGCTGCCGCCTTGCGGGACGTCTTGACCGCACTCAGACGGCGCGCCCCTCATGTGCAGGTCGTACTTTACCCCGCCCCGGTTCAGGGTGAAGGCGCGGCGCAGAAACTGGCGCAGGCCATTCTTTCAGCTTCGTCGCGCAGGGAATGCGACCTGCTTCTCGTCTGCCGTGGCGGCGGCAGCATAGAGGACTTGTGGTCTTTCAATGAAGAGATCGTGGCACGTGCGATTGCAGCCAGCGACGTGCCGGTGATCGTCGGCGTCGGCCATGAAACCGACTTCACCATCGCGGACTTTGTGGCGGATCTGCGCGCGCCCACTCCAACTGCAGCAGCAGAACTGGCCGCCACGCCAAGAAACGAATGGATGGGCAAAGTGCACCTGCACGCGGAAGACCTGACGCGGGCACTGCACCGGCGCCTTTCAGACCATGGACAGAGCCTGGACTGGATGGCGCATCGCTTGGTGAGTCCTGCAGCCTACATCTCGCGCCAGCGCTTGCACCTGCGAGGCCTGGTCGGCCGCTTCAGGCATGCCATGGAACGTATGCAGGCCGATGCCCGTCACGCCTGCGCGCAGCTGAAAACCCGCATGGCCGTGCGGCTGCCTGACACATCCTCCGCCAGGTCTGAACTTTTTTCCCGCTCGTTCCTGCTGGAGGGCGCGATGCGCAACGCCATTGAACAGCGCCGGCACGCGCTTGCGAAAATGTCGGCAAAACTGGAGGTATTGAATCCGCAGCGGACGCTCGAACGCGGCTATGCGATCCTCGTCGATGAAAAGCAGCGGATCGTTCGACGTCCCTCGCAACTGACGCCAGGAAAACATCTCGATGTCACCCTGGCCAAAGGCTCCACTCGCATTACTGTAGGAGAAATCCAGCCACGGCTGGAGGATATCTGAGCGCGACACCCATGTTGTCCTGAATGCTAGAATAGCGCGCACTTCACCCTATGGAGGAGAGAAAAGAATGAAAAATCCCTTGGAATCGCTCTGGGGTACGGTCATCTGCGGTCTTGTCTTGACCGCCGTGCTGTACATGATCCTTAGAACCGTCATGGCTGGAGGCTGATATGGACATGAACATCGTCGTCAACGGGCTCGGCCGCTGGTTGCACATCATGGCCGGCGTGATGTGGATCGGACTCCTGTACTACTTCAACTTCGTGCAGATGGCTGCATTGAAAGCGGCAGCCGCCGATGGCACTGCCGCCGGCATCAACAAGCATGTCGCCCCGCGTGCACTGCTGTTCTTCCGCTGGGCGGCTGTCGTCACCTGGCTCGCGGGCGCGATGATGCTCGGCCCGCGTTTCGTCGAAGTCATGACGTTCGCCAACAAAGCCTATTACCCGATCGCGGTCGGCGCCTGGCTCGGCACCATCATGATCTTCAATGTGTGGGTACTGATCTGGCCGAACCAGCAAAAAATTCTCGGCTTCAAGCCCGCTTCAGACGAAGAGAAGAACAAGGCGCGCCGCGTAGCCATGCTGGCTTCCCGCACCAATACCATGCTGTCGATCCCGATGCTATTTTTCATGGTGGCAAGCGGCGGCGTAATCAGCGGCGGCGCGCTGCGCGCAGCCCTGCCTTTTTAAGCATTCATCCGGTTAGACCATCATCCGAGACGCACGCCCCGGCGTGCGTTTTCTTCCTG
>JAQSWC010000022.1 GCA_029266815.1 Paucimonas sp. | reverse complement strand
ACGGCAAGTTGAAAGACCAGCGCTATGACCCAGGCGTAACTGACCCACTTCTGCTGAACCGCAGTCAAGCTTACCTGGTTTACTGCAATCAATAACGCAATGACTGCAAGCGTGCTGAAACGTGTCGCCTTCACCAATTGCACAGGAACGCTTAGGAACTCCAAATTTTTGGATTCTCCTATGCGAGTCAACTGTTTAAGCAATACCACCTTGATCACCATCAAGGCAGCCAGGACAGCAGAAAATATGACGAGGGCGATAAGCGGCACCTGGCCGAACAAAAAATATTCTTTCATTTCGGATTTACGCTTTTACTGGAGACGAGCCGGCACGGGAGGCCCACAAGTCTTGCAGACCTGCGAGCACTGACGAAATTCAACGTGCCCGCTTGTCAGACCTGTGCCTGAAGCAACTCGCCGAACTCGGTAGCTGGCACCGGCCGGCTGAAGAAATGGCCCTGCACTTGATTGCAGTTTCTCTTGCGCAGGAAATCAAGCTGCGCTTCCGTTTCAACGCCTTCGGCAATGACATTCAGTCGAAGACTATGCGCCATACGGATGATGGCAGTGATGATAGCTGCATCATCAGGATCGGTTGTAATGTCGCGAATAAAGCTCTGGTCTATCTTGATCGTATCGATAGGAAGACGTTTTAGATAGGAAAGACTCGAGTAGCCTGTACCGAAATCGTCGATCGACAACTTGACACCCATTTTCCGAAGGGTTTCCAGCCCTGCCACCGCTTTGTCTTCTCCGTGAATGGAGACACTTTCCGTGACTTCAAATTCCAGCATGTCGGGAGAAAGCTGAAGCTCCTTGAGCACTGCCATGACTTCCTCAAGGAAACCTTCATGATGAAGCTGAATTGCAGAGAGGTTGACCGCCATCGGTACCGGCATCATCCCAGCCGCCTGCCATGCCAGATTCTGGCTGCATGCTTCACGCAAAACCCAGCTTCCGATTTCACGGATCAGGCCGCTCTGCTCCGCTGCGGAAATAAAATCGCCGGGCGGTATCAGCCCGTCAGTAGGATGCTGCCAGCGTAACAGTACCTCCGCGCCGATAATTCGGCCGTCCGTCATCGCAATCTTGGGCTGGTAATGCAGGACGAACTCGTTCCTTTCTATAGCCCTCCGCAGGTTGTGTTCCAGCCGCACGCGTTCCGCCACGACTTCGGTCATGGCGCGCGTGAAGAACTGGAAATTGTTCCGCCCTGCGCCCTTGGCGTGATACATGGCAGAGTCGGCATTCTTGGTCAATATCTCAGCATCGCCGCCATCCTCCGGGAACACCGCAATGCCGATGCTTCCGCCGATGCGGATTTCGTTGCCGTCGATCTGCTTGATGGCGGAAATCTGGTCGAGTATCTTTCGCGCCACGTCGGCCGGCGCCAGCTTGTCGTGGATATCGGGTAAAAGGATGATGAACTCGTCGCCGCCCTGCCGGCATACGGTGTCCGTGACGCGCACCACGGAGCGCAGGCGCTGCGCGATCTCCAGCAGAAGCCTGTCCCCAATGTCATGGCCCAACGTATCGTTCACGTTCTTGAAATGATCGATGTCGAGGAACATCAGCGCCACGCGTTCGTTTTCGCGCCGCGCCGCATTGAGTGCCTTGTCCAACCGCTCGTTGAGCATAGCCCGGTTGGGCAGGTCGGTCAGGCGGTCATGGTTGGCCAGATGCGCCATGCGGCTGGCTACCTTGCGCGCTTCGGATACATCGTGGAACACCAGGACACCGCCGAGCAGCCGACCGTCGTAGTCGAGCAAAGGAGTGGAGGATTCCTCGATTTCGGCTTCGGCGCCTTCACGGCCGATCAGCATATGATGGGTATCGCCAGGCAACGATTGCGGCTGGCTCGTCCTCAGCACCGCGGCGACGGAACTCTCCACTTCCTCGCGCGTGTTGTGGTCGATTACGCGGAACACTTCGCGGACTTCGCGCCCGACAGCCTCGCCGTACCGCCATCCCGTCATGCGCTCGGCGACCGGATTGAGATAGGTGATGCGGCTTTCCGTGTCAACCGTGATCACCGCATCGGCAATCGATTCCAGCGTGATCTGGACGCGGTGCTTTTCGCGGTGAAGCGCCCTTTCCACGGCCTTGCGGGTCTCGATTTCCGTTTCCATCCTGCGATTGATATCCATCAGTTCGCGGGTACGTTCCTCCACGCGCTGTTCCAGCGTGTTGTTCAGCGCCTCGAGCGCGTCTTCTGCACTGCGGCGCTCGGCGACCTGGTGTTCGAGCTGGTCGATCATATGCTGCATCTCCCGTGTACTGGGCATCTTCAGGGCCTTTGGAATCATCGGCACCAGGGCAATCGCGGTCGCCACGCTGGCCGCCCCTGTAACGACTTTCATCGTCGCGTCCAGCCAGTAGTCCGGATGCCAAATCGTCCAGATGGCGATCAAATGGGTGGTGCCGCAGGCAAAGATGAAAAGGGAAAAGAGAGCGAAGATCCAGTTGAACTGGAAATCTTTCCGACGGCGCATGAAATAGGTCAGGCCGAATGGAATGGAAAAATAGGCACCTGCGATCAGTGCGTCTGAAACGACGTAAGTCCAGAGTAATGACGGTGTCCACAGATAGCAATGTCCATGCGGCATGAAACCTGTGCTGGTGAGCAGTTGGCTGATGGAATCGCCCATGTTCGAGTAATCTGCCTTTCGTGCAGATGATCGGAATTACGTCTGCACTGATATTGCCCGCATTTTTATCGATGACTTTTGATACCTGCGGGATAGACGGATTGCGCCAGAACAACGAGGCAGTGTTTTGCTTCTTTGCTCGCGGCATCGACGGCTAATTGGAGATGGTGCAAGGCAAACAAGTTCCTTGCGTTAAGTGAGATATATCAAGAGTGTTTCAATGCGGAAAGCCGAGGTCAGGTATTTTTGGGGAATCAATGCGCTGCTGGCCGCTTCTGTGCTGACCGCGTTTAACGGTCTACCGGACGATGATTCTGGAATGAAAAAGCGGCGTGTTCCTACGAAACACGCCAGCTTAAGCAGAGCGGATCACGAGAAAATTCAGGCAGCGTCCTGCCGCTCTTCCATCCATACGCGCATCATCGAAATCAATTGCGCGATGTCGACGGGCTTGGTGATGTAATCCGACGCCCCTGCGGCAATGCACTTGTCGCGGTCGCCTTTCATCGCCTTCGCCGTCAGGGTAATGATGGGCAGCGTCTTGAACCGCGGTATGCGGCGAATCGCGCGCATTGTGTCGTAGCCGTCCATTTCCGGCATCATGATGTCCATCAGCACGATTTCAATGTCAGGATTCTTTTCCAGCACCTCGATGCCGTCACGCCCGTTTTCGGCGAACAATACCTGCATCTTGTAGCGTTCAAGGGCGGAACTCAGCGCGAATATGTTGCGCAGATCGTCGTCCACGATCAATACCTTTCGCCCTGCCAGATCCTCCACCGCGGGTACCGGAACACCGGCGGCATTCTTCACCTCGGAGACCGGCGGCAGGCGGTGCAGCAGCAGCGCTGCTATTTCATTCAACTGTGCCGGCCCATGCGATTCGCGAACGAGCAGCGATTTTGCCGCACGTTTGAGGGCTGCCGTCTGCTTTCGGCTGAGGTCGATAGTGGAGCTGGCGATAATTGCCATGCCTGAGTGGCGCTCGGACTTGAGCAACTCGTCGAACAGGTACACGGTTTCCGCCTCCGGCAGATCCATGTCCACTGCCATGCAGTGGAAGCGCCGCCTGTTCAGAAGCTCCATTGCCTCGTCGGCGGTCTCTGCAGGCACAGCTTCCACATCTTCTGCCTTCAGAGCAGCAAAAAGCGCTCCGGTTCTTCCTCCGTTTTTCTCCACGACGAGCACGCTGCGCCTGCTGCTCGAACGTAGCTCCTCAATGCGTGCCAGTTCGGCGTCTATCCGGCCTGCACTGAACGGCCGGGAAAGATAGGAAACCGCTCCCAGGCGCAAGGATCGCTCTCGTTCCGCTGCAAGCTCGTCTTTCGCCAGACCGTTTGTGGACGACATCACGTAGACAGGAATGTTGCGCGTATTTGGATCGCGCTTCAGGCGTTCAAGTACCTTGAAGCCCTCAACATCCGGCAGCGAAAGTGAAAGGAAGATGGCCGAGGGAAGATAGTCGCGCGCCAGTATCAGCACCGACTCGCCGCTCGCGGCAATCACGCCCTTGAAGCGGTTGGCACGCGCGAAATCCAGCAGTTGCGAGGCAAACTGCGCATTGCCTTCAACGATCAGTATCGAGGCATCGCCTGAAATGGTGACGGTACGATCATCGCGGACAGTATTCTGCTGAACTTGCAGCTCGGCTGATTCGAAAGAGGCGATGGCAGCCATGGCATAGGGGACGACCGACTGTTCCACGCGATGGAAGGGAGCGATCATAGGCTGTCCGCTCGCCGAGACGGAGCTGTTATACGGCAGATAGAGGGTGAAGGTGCTGCCGACACCGACTTCGCTGACCACGCGGATTTCGCCACCCAGCAGACGCGAGAGCTCACGGCTGATCGACAGGCCCAGTCCGGTGCCGCCGTATTTACGGGCGGTGCTGCCGTCTGCCTGCTGGAAGGCTTCGAAAATAAGCTGCAGCTTGTCCTGGGGTATGCCGATTCCGGAGTCGATGACTGAGAACGCGAGCACGGCATTCGCACGCGACAGCTCCGGATGATCATTGCTCCATCCGTTCGGCGCGAACTCCACCTTCAGGGTCACGCTGCCGCGGCTGGTGAACTTGAATGCATTGGACAGCAAGTTCTTGAGAATCTGCTGCAGACGCGTGATGTCGGTCGTCAGGGCGGCAGGCAGGGTATTCGCCATGTCCACCATGAATTCAAGCTGCTTCGCTTCAGCCATATGGCGGAAGGTGCGTTCAACGTAACTGCGCATGGCGCGGAAGCCATACTCGCTCAGCTCCAGCGTGACGGTGCCGGATTCGATCTTCGACAGATCGAGGATGTCGTTGATCAGCGTCAGCAGGTCGCTGCCCGAGCCGTGAATGGTCTTCGCATATTCGACCTGCTTCTCGGTGAGGTTGCTGCCCGGATTGTCGGCGAGCTGCTGAGCCAGGATCAGCAGGCTGTTCAAGGGCGTGCGCAGCTCGTGCGACATGTTGGCAAGGAATTCGGACTTGTACTTGGATGAGAGCGCAAGCTGGCTCGCCTTTTCTTCCAGCGCCAGCTTCGCCTGCTCCACCTCGCGGTTCTTGCGCTCCACCTCAATATTCTGGTCGGACAACAAGCGGGCTTTTTCAGCGAGCTCGAGGTTGGTCTGCTGCAGTTCCTGTGCGAGCAACTGCGATTGCATCAGCAGGCTTTCGGTGCGACTGGTGGCCTCGATCGTGTTCAACACCACGCCGATCGATTCCATCAACTGGTCGAGGAAAGACAGGTGCGTTTCGGTGAATCGGTCGAGCGACGCGATCTCGATCACTGCCTTGACCTGCTGTTCGAACAGGATTGGCAGCACAACGATATTGCTCGGCGGCGCCGCGCCCAGGCCAGATGAAATCTGGATATAGTCGCGCGGCACATCGGTGAGCCACACCCGCTGCTTCTCCAGCGCGCACTGTCCGACCAGGCCTTCGCCCGGCAGAAACGAAGTCGGCAGTTTGCGGCTGGAGCGGTAGCCGTAGCTGGCGATCATGCACAGGCGCGCATCGCTTTCGCGCTTGTCCATCATGTAGAAGACGCCGTGATGGGCCGACACCAGCGGCGCCAGTTCCGACAGGATTAGCGTCGTCACGGCTTCGAGATCGCGCTGCCCCTGAAGCAGGCGGGTGAAACGCGCCAGGTTGGTCTTCAGCCAGTCCTGCTGCGCATTCTTCTGCGTGGTTTCCTTCAGGTTGCGGATCATCTCGTTGACATTGTCGGTCAGGTCCTTCCAGGTACCTGCTACATCCGGCACGTTGGCCTGCCCGCCCAGTTTTCCTTCGGTGCCGACCTCGCGCGCCACGCGCGTCACTTCTGAGGCGAAGGAACTCAAACGTTCTACCATCGTGTTCGCGCTCGTTGCCGCGTTCAGGAACTGCCCGCGCAGCGACTGGCCGTTCACCTCGAGCGAAATCCGCTGCGACAGATCCCCTTTTGCCACGGAACCGATCACGCGCGCCATTTCGTTGATGGGTTGCGCGAGATCGTCGATCAGCCCGTTGATCGATTCCGTCATGGTCCGCCATTCGCCCGAAGGGTTGACGAGTGACGCGCGCTGGGCCAATTGGCCGTGATGGCCGACCCGCTCGGTGACCTGCCTGATTTCCTGCGTGATCTGCTGCTCCGTCTCGATGATGTCGTTCAGCGTATCCGCGATCTTGCCTGCCATGCCGTGCCAGTCCGCCGGCATGCGCACGGAAAAGTCGCCCTTCTTGAAGGCGGTGAGCACGGAGAGCAACAGCCTGGTGTCAAGCTGATCGGGATACATGTTGGTGGTTTCCATGGCATTGCCCCATTGGCGATGCGATCTGCGCCGTGTAGGGCAAATCACATACAGGTTGAACAGAAATCGCTTAAACGCTAAATCGATCAATCAGGTCAGGCGGAGCCGCCTGACAACAACTGGTCGAGCAATCCCTCGTGGGATCTGAGGGAAATAAAGGAATCGGGCAGTGACAATGCGCGCTGCTCGCGCTGAGCTTCAGGCGGAAGTATCGTAGGCGCCCGCAGCGGAATCTTGATGTTCAGCGACATGCCCATGTTACGGCCGGTCTCTATGGTGATGACGCCGCCCAGCGCGCCGACCCTTTCCTTCATGCCGATCAGGCCGAAGGAATTGCTCTTGCGCCGGCAACCGGGGTAAACGCCGATGCCGTTGTCCGCGATCCTCATCTGCAACTCATCAGTCTCGATTCGCAATGACACTTCAACGCGGCTCGCCTGTGCGTGCCTTAACACGTTGTTCAGCGATTCCTGAAGAATACGGAACAAGGCGGTGGCGCAGGCTTCTTCGAGCGGATAGTCTTCCTCACCTATCTCCACCACGCATTCAATGCCCGTTCGCCGTTCAAACTCGCTTATCTGCCATTCGATGGCGGCATGCAGGCCGAGATCGAGCACGCTGGGACGCAGATTGTTGATGATCGAGCGCAGGCTCTTCATCGTGGCATCGATATGCTCCAGCATGGAATGGATGCGGGTGTGCAGATGCGGATGCGTGCCGTAGGTACGGTTATGCAGCAATGAAATATCGATGCGCAGCGCCAGCAGGTTCTGCCCTAATTCATCATGGATTTCGCGCGCGATACGCTTGCGCTCGTCTTCCTTGATCTGTTCCTGGTGGCTGGCGAGCTGCCTCAGTTCCTCCTGCGATTGCCTGAGGGCTTCCTCGGCCGCGCGGCATTCGGCGATGCGCCTCAAGTCGAGCTCGCGCTGCGTACGCAGCTCTTCATTCAAGGCGGCGAATTCCAGTGCCTGCTGCTGCATCTGCATCTTCTTTTTCGCGAGGTCGACGAAGACAGCGACCTTGGTCTGCAGGATCTGAGGGATCACCGGGATCGGCAGGTAATCGACCGCGCCATGCTGGTAACCCTTGATCCTCTGCATTTCATCGGAATGATGCGCCGTGATGAAAATGATGGGCACCGAGGCCGAGCGTGGATGCGAATGGATTGCTTCGGCAGTCTCGAAGCCATCCATGCCCGGCATGTTCACGTCCAGGAGAATGACCGCGAATTCCTGAGTCAGAACCTGCCTCAGCGCTTCTTCGCCGGAACGTGCAACAGCAAGTTCATAGTCCTGGTCCGGATGCCCGCTCAACAGGCTCTGCAGCGCCAGCAGGCTTGCGGGATGATCATTGACAATGAGGACTTTTGGAGTGAGCACGGCTATTGGGATCTTATTGCTCTGAAGCACTTCGGATGTGTGCACGCATGCATAGCTTAAAACACTTTCCACATCAGTAGAAAGTTAAGTCTTTGTTATACCGGAAAGCAAGTTTGCGTCATATCAGACCGTAGAGCGGTCTTGATTTCTGTCAAAGGCAGATTTGTATAGCTCTAAGTCTCGGAAAAGTTAGGAATAGAAGCGAGCATAGTGCGGGCCTTTTCACCTGGCCGCATACCTCCGTATATATCCGCTTATATCCGCATATATCAGGCGGATTCGGCCTCGATCATCAGCGATTCGACAGCGCGTTCGAACATGGGCATGTTTTCCACTCGCTTCAGCGTAGTCTCACGGAATGCCTTGATCAGTGCGTTCGATGAAAAAATGAAGGCCGTTTGTCCTTCGGAAGACAGCAAGACATAAAGCGCGCGCTTGCGGGTCACTGCAAACAAGCGGGCCGGTCCTTTATAGTCCCGAAGGTCGCATTCCACGGCAACGCCCGGCTGCATCTGCCCCAGCGCTTCGACATCGGAAGCGAAGACAGGCAGCGCCTCTTCTTGGATCAGCAGGGTTGCGGCAGTCTTGTGCTTGAGCAACGCCGCTTCAACAATGCCGCGAGAAATCGGCGCGGGTTCTGCCGCGTCCCAGGAGGCGACATCGATCTTCACGGCGGCGAAGCGTTCGTAAAGCTGTTCGAGCGACAGCGGTGCCTCGCCTCTGGAGTCTGGACTGGATTTGAGTACATCCGTATGCACCTCAACCAGCGTATCGAGCGCCTGCTGTAACTCAGCGGGCGACATCGGCGTCTCCTGCAGGTACTTCTTCAGCTTGGTGACGAATCCGGGCAGAAAGCGCATCAATGCCGAACGGTCCTGCTGGGTGTGCCGCGCCTGTGCGCTCCAGACTAGATCCGGAACGACGTCGAGCTGCGGAAGATTTACTTCCTCGTCGCTTTCATACAGCTCCACATAAGCGGCATAAGCCAGCACGCGAGACCAGGTATTCATGATGAAGTCGCGAATGCGGTGATCGATGTTGAGCGTATCCACCACCTCGCTCAGCGAACGGGCAATGTTTTCGCTCATGGTGCACAGCATTTCAGCCTCATTGGCCGCATCGGCCAGTGCTTCTCCTTGAGGAGCCGAAGCCTGCACGCGTTTCGCAATAAATTCCTCGAATTCGCTCAGGCTGTCGTTAAAGATTGTCGTATCGCGATCGAATCCATTCAGGATGCGGTCGGTGATGCGGTTGATTTCCGTTTCGACGACATGCGCTTCCGGCGAATCAGGATTGATGCCTGCGGCGAAAGAGCCCATGCGGTTGATCAGTTGCCGCGCCGGGTGGTCATGCCGGTGCAGCATCTCAGGCATCATCATTGCGGCCTTCAGGAAAGGCACCTGCAGGCGGCCTATCTGTTCGCGCATGCGGCCGGGCACAAGGCGGTCGCGCAGGATGAATTCAAAGAGGAGCGCGATCACTTCCATCGTGACCTGCTCCTCGCTGCCCTCGACCTGGGATTCCAGCGCCTGCCGCACGGAGAAAAGCTGATTGTCTTCCAGCGGAAGCTGTCCTTCTATGGGCTCGCCGGACGCTACGTGCTTCTGAAAAGCCGTGAGTTTATCGATCAGATCGTCCGATGCGGGCTTCAGCAATCCTGTCTTTGCGCGGCTGCCTGCCGGCTTATCGCCGTGCTGTTGCGCTTCGCCGCCGAAAAGGCTGTTCTGAAAATCCGGATCCGAAAAGCGGCTATTTTCGAATACCGCCTCGCCGAAACGGCTGTTCTGGAAATCGGATGACGGTGCAGGCCTGCGGTGCACGCCGCCGTGGGGCAGCTTGAACATCTGCCAGACGAGATCGGGAAAACCTTGAGGTTCCGGAGAAGCTGCGGCTATAGGATAGGAGGGAGGAATGCCCCCCGGCATGACTGGAGGCTGGGTATCCACCTGCTGCCATGACTGCATGGCCTGGCGCGCCAGCATGTTGCGCTGTGCCGCAGACATCATCGACGGCCTTGCAATCAGTTGCGCATGCACGCCGCTCATCTCGAACACATCACGGATGGCGCGATAGTAAGACGGCAGCGCCGCCACCATGGCCTGCGCAAGATGCTCGAACACGACGCTTTTTGCCGCCTGATCCTTGAGCATCTCGTTGAGTACGTCGTGCAGCGAACGTGCCAGCAGATAAGGGCGGAAAGGATTTTCGCGCTCGCGCACTTCATGTTCGCCGTGCAACTGCGACACCATGATGTTCAGACGGCCAAGATTCTCGGGGTCAGCATCACGCAGCTTCTGCACCAGGCGGTCGACCTCGATCTGGCGGTTCATCGTTTCGTCGTCGATCAACGTGAGGTGGTCAGCCGACAAGTCCTGCATCTGCTGCGCGCGCATATCCTTGTACATCGTCTGCATCGCACGCGAGAGGTAATCGGTGTAGAAATTCAGCAGGCGCTTGGCAAAGCTGGCGCCGTCCCGCTTCAGGAAATCACTCGCCACGGACAAGGCGCTGCGGTCAAAAGAGGAACGTGCTTCCGACCCGGCGCGGACAATACGTTCTTCAGCCGCGGCCACAATATGTTGAGCCAGGGCATAAAAGCCGGTCTGGGCGGCTTCCTTGGCAAGCTGGATGACTCGTGTCTGCTTATACATCGGGAGCGTGGCGGTTCAGGACAATGCAACGAGATTTATGCAGATAATATCCCAGGGAAGCGCTTCCATGCGTGGAAAGACCGGGCTGGCCCGGCCAAGCGTGGTTTTTAATGAAACTCCCGCGAAGATACGGCAAGGCTTCCGAGCAGCACGGAATGATCCACTATCCGCTTCGCCACCAGATGCATGACCTGCCCTTCCCTTTGCCAGATGCCGTAGACCGTCATCAGCCGGGCATTCAGCACCTCCGCGCGTTGCCTTTCCAGCAAGGATGGCCAGATGATCACATTCGTACTTCCAGTTTCATCTTCTAGTGTCACGAAGATCGTGCCCTTGGCGGTCTGGGGCCGCTGGCGCATGGTGACGATGCCGGCGGTGCGCGCCAGTTTGCCATGACCGAAGGAGCGCATTTCGTCTGCACTGGACAGATTCATTGCCTTCAGGCGAGCACGCAGCAAGGCCAGCGGATGCCGGTTCAGCGTCAGCCCCATGCTGCGGTAATCCGCAAGGATTTCCCGGCCTTCGGGAGCGGGCGGCAATTCAAGCGCTGCTTCTGCTGCAGGAACCTCCTTAAACATCGGAGGCAAAGGCCCGATCGCCGCTACTTGCCAGGCCGCCTGCCGTCTGTGGCCGGCCAGGGATGCCAAGGCATTCGCCTGTGCCAGTGAATTCAGATCGTGCGTGCCCAATTCCGCCCGGCGCGCCAGATCTTCCACGTCATGGAAAGCGGCAGCGGTGCGTGCTTCGATCAGCCGTGCCGCACCTGCGGATGACAGGCCGCTCACCATGCGCAGCCCCAGCCGAACTGCCGGCTGCCTTCTTCTATGGTCCATTGTCTCCACACGGTGAGGCTTGCAAGTCTCACCGGCTACAGCGGCGCAAGGCATGCCTTGCGAAAGCCCGCCTTCGCCTTCCAGAGTGCAATCCCAGTCGCTGCACATTACATCAGGCGGCTTGACTTCCACCTGATGCCGGCGCGCATCCTGTACCAGTTGCGAAGGTGAGTAGAAGCCCAAAGGTTGAGCATTCAGTAACGCCGCCAGAAACGCCGCCGGTTCATGGCGCTTGATCCACGCCGAGACGTAGACCAGGATGGCAAAGCTGGCGGCATGCGATTCAGGAAAGCCATATTCGCCGAAGCCTTCTATCATTTCGAAAATGCTTCTCGCGAATTTCTCATCATA
>JAQSWC010000323.1 GCA_029266815.1 Paucimonas sp. | reverse complement strand
GGCTTCTGGGCCATGATCCTTATCGTAGCCATGGCCTTCTCCATAGGCACCGAGGATGCTATCGGCTATCTCGAAAGCCAGAATTTCACCGAACCGCTTTTCGTCTTCGTCATCCTGGTGATCGCCGGAACCCGCCCGATTCTTTATTTCGCCAAGCAACTGGTGGAAGGTACCGTTCGCATTGCGAGCGTTCTGCCCGCCAGCAAACCTTCTATCTACTATGTAGTCACACTGACGCTGGTGCCGCTTCTCGGTTCCTTCATCACCGAACCGGCCGCCATGACGCTGGCAGCGTTGATCCTGCGCGACCGCTTTTATACGGCCGGCATCTCCAAGCGACTCAAGTACGCAACGCTGGCGGTCCTGCTCGTCAATGTCTCGATAGGCGGAGTGTTGACGCCCTATGCCGCGCCACCGGTATTGATGGTAGCGTCGAAATGGGGCTGGGATATAGGCTTCATGTCTTCGGTATTCGGCTGGAAAGCCGCAATTGCCGTGGTGATCAATGCGCTTGGTGCGGCAATCCTCTTCCGCCGCGAACTGGCCTCGCTCTCGTCCGCCGCAACGACACAAGCTGAAGTGCCCACCTCGTGGATAGTCGTCGCCGTGCATATCGCTTTCCTCGCCGGAACGGTGGTATTCGCCCATCATCCGGTGGTTTTCTTCGGATTGTTCCTTTTCTTTCTCGGCTTCTCCGAAGCCTATCAGCGCCATCAGGATCCTTTGATGCTGCGCGAAGGCCTGTTGGTTGCTTTTTTCCTCGCCGGCCTGGTGGTGCTAGGTGGTATGCAGAAATGGTGGTTGCAACCTTTGCTGGCCGGCATGGATACCAGTGTCCTCTTCTTCGGTGCAACTGCCTTAACGGCCATTACGGACAATGCCGCGCTGACCTACCTCGGTTCTCTGGTCGAAGGAATCAGCGACCCCGCGAAATATGCGCTGGTTGCCGGCGCCGTGTGCGGCGGTGGATTGACGGTGATTGCGAATGCGCCCAATCCCGCAGGCTTCGCGATCCTGGGAGACAGCTTCGACGAAAAAGCGATTAGCCCGCTGGCGCTTTTCATTGCGGCGCTGCTGCCGACGGTGGTAGCCATGGCCTGTTTCCTCTTGCTCTGATCGCCGGCGTTTCCTGCACGGAGCCGGCGTCAGCCTTTGCCTTCAGGCGAGACCATCTCCGACGCCACCACCCAGCGATCGAAATCCGCGGCGCTGACGTAGCCCAGCGCCAGCGCGGCTTCCTTCAGCGTGGTGCGCTCGCGATGGGCATGCTTGGCGATCTTCGCCGCCTTGTCGTAACCGATGTGCGGGGCGAGCGCTGTCACCAGCATCAGCGAACGTTCCATCAGCTCGCCGATCCGTTCCAGGTTGGGTTCGATGCCACGCACGCAGTGTTCATCGAAACTGTTCATCGCGTCGGAGAGCAGCCTCGCGCTTTGCAGGAAATTGTGGGCGATCAGCGGCTTGAAGACATTCAACTCAAAATTGCCCATGGCGCCGCCAATGTTGAGAGCGACGTCGTTGCCGAACACTTGGACGCACGCCATCGTCATCGCTTCGCACTGAGTCGGATTGACCTTTCCCGGCATGATCGAGCTGCCCGGTTCATTCTCGGGAATCGAAATCTCCCCCAGCCCGCTTCGCGGCCCCGATGCCAGCCATCGGACATCGTTGGCGATTTTCATCAGCGCCGCTGCCAGCGTCTTCAGCGCACCATGGGCGGCGACCATTGCGTCATGCGATGCCAGCGCGGCGAACTTGTTTTCCGCGCCAATGAATGCCAGCCCGCTTCCGCAGGCCAGCTCTGCGGCCACGTGCGCGCCGAACTGTGGATGCGTGTTGAGCCCCGTGCCGACAGCAGTGCCTCCTGCCGCCAGCTCAAGAAGCGAGGGCAATGACGTGGAGATGACGCGGTCCGCAAGATCGAGCTGCGCCACATAGCCGGAAAATTCCTGCCCCAGCGTGAGCGGCGTGGCATCCTGCAGATGCGTGCGCCCAATTTTCACGATGCCGGCGAAGGCCTTGGCTTTTTCATCCAGCGTGGCGCGCAAGGCTCGCAAGGCGGGCAACAGTTCGTTGGAGACGGCAAGCGCCGCAGCCACGTGCATCGCGGTGGGAAAGATATCGTTTGACGACTGCCCAAGGTTTACATCGTCATTGGGATGGACCAAGCGTCCTTCGCCTCGCGTGCCTCCCATCATTTCAGACGCGCGGTTAGCCAGCACCTCATTCATGTTCATGTTGGTCTGAGTGCCGGACCCGGTCTGCCATACGGAAAGCGGGAACTCGTCATCGAGCAGGCCGGCGATCACTTCTTCCGCGGCACGGATGATCGCGTCGGACTTGTTCTTATCGAGCTTTCCGAGGTCGCGGTTGACGATGGCGCATGCGCGCTTGACGGAAGCCAGCGCCGTAATGAGGACACGCGGCATGCGCTCAACGGAAATGCGGAAGTACTGCAGCGAACGCTGAGTCTGCGCTCCCCACAATCTCCCGGCCGGAACCTCTATGGGTCCGAAGGTATCGCGCTCGATTCGCTGTTCCGGCATCTTGCGGCTCCTTGAAGGGAAATTCAGGCTCGGGCAGTACGGATGTCCTGCAACACTGCCGCTTCACGCTCGTTCAGACCGCGGGTCAGGGCGGGGGTTTCCTTCACACTTTTTTCGTCGATCAGCGTACGCAGCTTGACGAGGTAGTCGGCAACGTAAAGCACTTTTCCCAGCGGAGAGACATCGGACAGGCGGCCGCCCTGCCCCTGCTCTTCGAGAGCTTTCGTCACCGATTCCGGAAACCGCCACTCGCGCGAAATAGAGCCGGTGAGCGAACGCGTATGTCGCACCAGTGAACTATAGAAACTGGGCGAGCCGATTTCCTGACCATCGTCCCCGATCTGATCCATGATACGCAGTGCGGCGATCATTCCCACGTTCTGGACGAGTCCGGTCAGAAACGCTTCGAAAGGATCGATGCCGGTTCCGGCGGCAAGTTGCCGGCACGCTGCGGCACAGGTTTCGGAATGGTCCCACAGGTGCTGCGCCAGCCGCTTCGTATAACGGCCGGATTTCATGTCGATGATGGGCTTGAACGCTACGCCGGTGACCAGTTGACGCAGCCCATTGTGCCCCAGCACCAGTATTGCGCTTTCTATGCTGGTGATGGGCTGTGCCGGATTGTAGTAGGAGCTGTTGGCCAGGCGTACGACTTCGCCGACCAGGACTATGTCACTTGATATCGTGCGCGCCAATTGAGCGCCGGAAAAAT
>JAQSWC010000021.1 GCA_029266815.1 Paucimonas sp. | reverse complement strand
TGAACCGAGAGAATATCCAGTGGAAGTTCAAGCGCAGTAGCGACGGAGAACGCCACTTTCACGCCGCCATGCGGTATGGCGATCACGATCGCATCCGGATCGTTACGGAAATTTTCGAGCCGGCTGGCCAACTGTTCTCCGGCTTGCTGTCTGTTCTCGAACATCATGGCGGCTGCCGTGGGAACGCGATGGCGCTCCTTTCAGGTCGTAACGCGTATGACAGTATCCGCGAGCGGGCGCTCATCTTCTTCCGCTTCCTGGGCTTTACCCTTGTGCTTCGAATAGGTAAATACAGCGCTTTTCAGCTCGGCTTCTTCCTTCGGCATGTCATCGGCATAACCAGACATGGTGCGGGTCTGCGGCTTGGGCGGGGCGTTCGGCGCGTCTTGTGACTGATTGCAGGCCGGCGCGGCGATGATCACCAGCAAGAGCAACACCAGTTTTCCCGGCCAGCTTCCATATGAACCGTTCATAGCGCTTTCGCTCTTCAATGTCTTTCGGATTCATTGCACGTCCGGGCATCCGGACGTTTCCATCTATGCAATCTGTGTGCCCGCCTGCTGTCTGCGCAAGGTCATGGTTTTCACGCCTCCTTTCGAGTTTGCTCTCATTCGCATTCCCAAAATTACCGGGTGCCGTGTAAATCGGAAATTTGAATAGTTTCAGAATGGCTTATCGAGCGCATGTTCGATCACAGGCATGGATGTTGCCTATACGATGCGGTGCATGTCCGACGTATGAATTCAAACCGAACCACTCATGTAAGGAGAACGACTATGGCAACAATTGAGCTTGGGCCAGGCGGTACGCAAACGCAGCGTACCTATACCTCCGACGAACCTGTTGTACGCCGCTCGCTGTTTCCGGCCATTCGCTGGGGAGCCATCATTGCCGGTGTTGCGGTAGGTGTTTCGCTCCATCTTCTGTTGATCCTGCTGGGCGTGGCGACAGGCCTTTCGTCACTTGATGTCACCGAGGGTGATGGAGTCAGTGGCACGGCACCCTTGCTTTGGGCGGGCCTCAGCATGCTTATCGCCGCATTTGTCGGCGGTTATGTCGCTGCGCGCATGACAGGCTTCAAACGCAAAATGGATGGCGTGCTGCACGGTGCCGTGTCTTGGGCAGTGACAACGCTGCTGTTTGCCATGCTGGCGACTTCCGCCGGTGGTTCGCTGGTGAGCGGCATTTTCAAGAATGTGGTGCCGGCCGCGGCTAAGACTGCCTCGTCCGCTGCTGGGGGTCCATCGAGCCTCGCTTCCATCGTGCAAGAGCGGGTCGGCCAGAACGTGGATGCAGCTACCTTGCGCCGCTTCCAGGACAGCATTCAGGCTGGCCGCCGCGATGAGGCAATCAGTATTGCCCAGCAATCCATGAATATGGAACGCGATAACGCGAGCAAGCTGGTGGACCAGGCTTTGATCGTTTCCGGTTCGCCTGAACAGGCTTCGCCGCAAAGCCAGGCAACGGCTGACAATGCACTAGATACCGCCAGCAAGGCTGCCTGGGCCGTGTTCTTCGCAGTAGCCCTGTCTCTTGCGGTGGGCATAGGCGGCGGCATCCTCGGCTCGAAGGGATCGCGCCGCACACCATGGGCCAACAACACGGCAGCAGCATGAATGTAATCAGCATGATGATTTAACGATGGAGGCAACTGTGGCATATGCGGACAGAGTCACTACCGGCAGTACTCGTTTCTCCCGCATCTTTGCGAGGGATTCGATGGCAACCGAACTGTTCAACGGATGTCCTGTAGTAACAGGCGCGGGTGCGGAGATCGGCGAAGTGGATGCCTTGCTGGTAGACCGCAAGACGCATCGTTTGCGCTATGTTGTCGTCCTGCGGCGGGATTCGTCGGCAGCCTCCGTAATGGTGCCTTGGCAGTCGCTGTACTTCGATTCGGCACTAGGCCGGCTGGTGTTTTATACGTACAACTAGGCTAAATCTTGAAGTTGTAGAAAAAAGAGGGCGGCCAGGCCGCCCTCTTTCTCGTGCGCATCTCAAATCATTCGCTGCTGCCTGATGAGGTCGCCTCACCCATCCCTTTTGGCGGGGGCAGCTCGATCGGCTTGACCACTACCGGCGCAACCCCCTCTTCCTTCATGTCCAGGTCTTCCGCCACTTTGGGCGACACATCGATGATCCGCCCATCTATATACGGTCCGCGATCCCTAATTTCCACCACGGCGCTCTTGCCATTGTCCAGGTTGACCACCTCCGCCTTGGTGCCTAGTGGCAGGGTTTTGCTGGCGGCAATATTCGCGTTCGGATTCATGGGAGTACCGTCCGCCATGGTTTTCCATGCGAAGCGCTTACCGCCGTAATAGGAGGCTTCACCTCTTTTTGCTTTTCCAGAACGGTCCAGCTTTTTCTTGGATGAAGTTTTTTTCCTTTCTGTTGCAGTCGGCTTTTTGTCGCTGCTTTCGGTTTCACTGCTCCACGATGCCAAGGGAAACATCAGCATACCGGCCAGCGAACACGTAATCCATTTTTTCCACATGAGTCAGGCTCCTTTCCATACACGATGAAAGAGAGCTATGCACAAAACATGCGCGCCCGTTGTTACTGCAAACTCTGGGCGCGGATGTCTGTGTCTGACATGCTTTTTTAATTCGGCACTTTACGTTCGCGTCCGATGAAAAAGAGCAAGCCCACCAGGAACGCAAAGGGAAGCAAGGATAGAAGATCGGAATACGCGCCTTCAAAGAAAGGATTGTTACCCGCCGACCACTCGCCCATTGCCTTGTCGAAATCGGTCAGGATGCCGGCAGTAAAGGCAATGATGATGCCGGCAAGCGCGCCGCCTGCTATATAGCCTGAAGCCAACAGGACGCCCGAGCTGCGATCGTTGGCGGCCTGGCGTTCTGCTTCGGGCAGGTCGCGATGTCCTTCAAGCCGGGCATTGCGTCGGTCCGTCAGCCATCGCACCATGCCGCCGATGAAAATTGGAGCTGACGATGAGAGCGGAAGATACACGCCCACTGCAAAGGCGAGCGAGGGCACGCCGGCCATTTCAAGGATCAGGGCGATGATTATGCCGAATATGACGAGAGCCCAGGGCAATTGCTGATCGAGTATGCCTTTGATGATGTACGACATCAGCACTGCCTTGGGCGCGTCGTACTTCTTGACCTCGCTGCCATCGGGGCGCTGGGTGTAGGTACCGTTGATGCCGGGATCGACGAGATACACGGCGCGGCCGCTGTCGTCGACGAAATATTTGCCGGCTGGCCCGCCTACGGTATCGGTCTTGTGCCACACGCGATAGGTCTTGCTGTCTTGCTCCGCCTGTGGCCCCTGCAGCGTGTCGGTGGCCGTCAGGCGCGCCGGATCGGTAGCGAGGCCGGGGGCGACCTGCGCAGCCGGCACATAAACGGTGCCGGCATCATTCAGCTTGAGCAGCACCGGCCCCAACAGGAGCGCCGACACCAGCGCGCCTGCCAGAATCGCGTACTGCTGCAGACGAGGCGTGGCGCCGACCAGGAAGCCGGTCTTCAGGTCCTGCGAGGTGGTGCCCGCATTGCTGGACGCAATGCACACGATCGCTCCCACGGAAAGCGCGGTAACGTAGTACTGCCCGCCTGTCCAGCCAATCAGCAGAAAGATCAGACAGGTGAAGAGCAACGTCGCCACTGTCATCCCCGACACCGGATTCGACGATGATCCGATTTCGCCCGTAAGGCGCGACGACACAGTGGCAAAGAGAAATCCGAACACGAGGATCAGCAAAGCGCCGAGCAGGTTCATGTTCAGCGGCGCCGACACCGTGATGACGGCGATGATGGCGAACGCGCCGGCGACGACCCATTTCAGCGGTATGTCTTCATCGGTGCGGTTGCGCACAGCCGCTGCGGCCTTGTCGCTGAAACCGGCCAGGCCTGCCGTCAGACTGCGCCAGATGGTCGGCAGCGAGCGCAGAAGGCTTATCAGGCCGCCTGCCGCCACCGCGCCGGCGCCGATGTACAGCACGTAGGCCGAGCGGACCTCGTTTGCGCTCATGTCACTGATGAGCTTGGCTCCGGGCGCGAGCGGCACGCTCAATCCTTCTCCGAAGAACTTGATCATCGGTATCAGCAGCAGGAAGGACAGCACGCCACCCGCTGCCATGACGGAAGCAATGCGGGGACCGATGATATAGCCCACTCCCAGCAGCTCCGGCGATACCTCGGCGCCGACCGAACCGCCCTTCAGCGGCGCACCGAATGAGGTGCCCACTGTATCCTTCCAGCCCTTCAGCGAAATGTTGAACACCTTGTACAGCAGGCCGATGCCGAAGCCACCGAAGATAATGGCGGCCCGCTTGCCGGCATTGTCTTTGGCGGCGGCATGATGCGCCTCACCCGCGGCCTCGCGCGACGCGTCGCTTGCCGCCGCTTTCAGTACCTCCGCGCAAGCAGTGCCTTCCGGATATTTCAACTGATGGTGCTGCAATACGATCAGCGTGCGCCTCATCGGAATCATCAGCAGGATGCCGAGCAGCGCGCCGAGCACGGCGACCAGCATCACGCGCGATATCTCGAGATCGAATCCCAGAATCAGGATCGCTGGCATGGTCACCCCAAGGCCGAAAGCGATGGACTCGCCTGCCGAGCCGGCCGTCTGGGTGATATTGTTTTCGAGGATGGTTGAATCGCGGGCGCCCGCCTTATGCATCAGCCGGAATAGCGTAATGGCGATCACGGCCACCGGGATCGACGCGCTGACGGTCAGCCCGACCTTGAGTACCAGGTAAAGAGACGATGCGCCGAAGATCATGCCCAGCACCACGCCCATCAACAGTGCACGCAGGGTGAATTCGGGCAGCGTAGCTTCGGCGGGAATGTACGGGCGGACGGCGGGAATCGTAGGATTGGACATGGCATCAACCTCTTGTTGTAGGAAGCCGGTGGCGGCATCGGCACAAACCCAAGCTCGTCACCGGCGGTTCTCGTCATTCCGGCATGCGCCGGCTCACTGCTTGTGTTGACCCGGTAGCGCAGAAAGGCGTTCTGTTCCGACTGCACCGGGCTTGCCGATCTCCAGGGCCAGCCGCGCTATCGTGAACCCTGCCTTAGCTCATCCGCGAGGTGCTTTGCCTTATAGACCTTGTCCAGCGCTTCAAGGATGGCGCCGCTGTGCACCGCCACGCTGCGGTTCAGGTTTTCGTCGAACCAGAACGAGCCGCCCAGCGAATGGATGTTGCCGTCGAATATCAGACCAACCACCTCCGCCCTGCGGTTGATGACCGGGCTGCCGGAATTGCCGCCGATGATATCGTTGGTGGTCACGAAATTGAAGGGCTGCTGCAGGTTCAGTCGGTTCTTTGCCGCAAGCCACGACGGCGGCAGCGCGAAGGGATGGGCGCCCGTATGCCGCGCGAATGCGCCGCCCATCGTGGTGAACGGCGTCACCGAATTGCCCCGATAGGTCCAACCGCGCACATCACCGTAGGAAAGACGCAGCGTGAAGGTGGCGTCCGGATAAACGCTGGTGCCGACCTGGGCAAATCGCGCCTGCGCAATGAGCTGGGAATTCCTTTTCTCGACGGATTCCACTTCGCTTTCCATCCGCTTGCGGATGGCGCGTGCCGCCGGATCGATCTGCCTGGCCAGCTTGATGAACGGGTCATTCGATTTCTCGACAGCCGCTTTGCCGCCCTGCCACAAAGCCTTGCGTACCGCAGGATCGCCGAGCCGGGTGCCGGATACCAGCGCTTCCGCTACCTGCTCCGGCGACTGCATGCCCAGGATTTCCTTCACGAACAGGTCGTCGGCTCCAAGCCATTCACGCATCTTGGTCAACGACCAGGCAAGCTTGGCCTTTTCGAAATCTGGATAGATGGGTGCGCTGGAAAAGAGTTGCTGCTCCAGCTCCGGCAGGCGGGCATCGGCAAATTCGGGCAAGCGTTCGGTATTGGCCTTGACGCGTTCGTCGGCACCGCGCACGAGCGAGCGCGCAAGAGTGTAGTACCTGCTGTAGAAGCCCCGCCCCAATTCTTTCACGTTGTAAGGCGTGGTGATCTCCCGAAAGGAAATCTGCACTTGCTCGATGTCTTTCCACGCGCCGGATGCCTTGGCGCTCAGCGCCTTGTCGCCGGAGACGTATCGCTTCAGCGCCTCTTCCTCGGTGCGCTTCTGCTGCAGCAAACGCGGGTCGAGCAATGCCTGCATCTGGCCGTAAATCGCCTTGTAGCTGTTCTCCACCGAGAACAGGTCGTTCAAAGAGATGCGCGAGGCCTCGGCGCTACGCTTGCCGTACTGAGACAGCATGCCGCGCAGTTCGCTCAGGTGCAGCAGGCGGTTCAACAAAGTGACGTCGCGCAGGGTTTCGAGCTGGGACACGGTCAACTGGCGCTGCGTGCGGCCGGGATGGCCGGTTACGAAGGTCAATTCGCCCTCCGTCGCCCCATTCCTGCTGAAGGGAAAGTAATCCGTGACCGCTGCAGGCTTACCGTTCTCATAGGCTCGCAGCAAGGCAATATCAAGGTTATAGCGAGGAAAATTGAAATTGTCGGGATCGCCGCCGAAGAAGGCAACCGCATCCTCGGGGGCCCATACCAGCCGAGCGTCCTGGAAGCGGTGGTATTTGTACAGATGGTAGCGTCCGCCGTGATAGAGATCGACGACATCGCAGCGCACGGTCTCCTTTTGCGTGCCGACGCACTCCGAAGTCAGCTTCGCGTCGACGGCATTCTTGGCCTGCTTGTAGGCAGCGCCCTCCAGCCCCGAAGTGGCGGCCGTTACTTGCTGCGTGATATCGGTGATTTGTTCCAGGCGATTCAGCTCCACCTCCGGGCAGCGCAATTCCTCGGAGCGCCTGCGCGCGAGAAATCCGTCTGCGGTGAAATCCATTTTTTGCGTAGATAACTGTTCTATGCATTGACGCACGCAATGATGATTGGTCATTACCAGGCCTTCCGGCGAAACGAAGGAGCCGGAGCAGCCCTGCGCGAGCCGAACCGAAGACCGCTTAACCCTGTCTACCCAATCCTTCTGCGGCGTGAAACCGTAGACCGATTGAATTTGCTGGGCCGGTAGATTGTCCAATGTCCACATGCCTTCCGCAGCGGAGACGCCGCCGACGTACAGGCATAACAGGATCGGGCCGAATTTGCGCATGGTTACCTTCGTATCGGAGAAATCATTTGCTGCCGTTTCAGACAGCCGCCGATCATATCATTGCGTAAATGGCGGGATTTCATCTGGCAAAACCCTGCCCCGGGACGGGTTTGCGCCAGATCAATATTCATGCATCTGTAACAATGTGCAAGCGTGTCTGTGGATAAGCTTTGCGTTCCGGCCGAAGATTCATAGCGGCAATATTTATTACAGGAGACAAGCCGGTCCGAAAGTCAGTTTGTGCCGCAACAGGATGCATGGCTGCCTGGTGCAGATTGCCGTGCGCAAGCGTGCTTCAGTGGACGCTATACTAACGCCCTGTTCACCATCGGTGCAGCACACCAGCGTGGCACCAGGTCGGTGCCCGCGACACTGGAAGTGTCGACCGCATCTCAACAATTTCATTCAATATCAACCAAGTGATACCTTCCTCAAACCTGAACCATTTCCAGGGGCGAAACGAATTCGCCCAATCCTCGCACGCCTTGAACGACGCGGAACAGCGCGCCGCTTCCGATATGACTTCGCCTGATATGCCCGGCGAAGAACAGGTCGCCCGTCGCGTACTGGTCGTTGACGACAATGTCGATGCCGCCGATTCGACAGGCGAGCTGCTGCGCATCCTGGGTTATGACGTGGAGGTGGCGCATGGTGGACATGCCGCACTGGAACTCCTGGCGGCGGCGCGGTTCGATGCGGCCCTGATCGATATCGGCATGCCGCTGATGGACGGTTACGAACTGGCGGCCTGCGTCAGGAATCTGGCAGGCGGAGACGCCATCCGCCTGATCGCCCTCACCGGCTGGGGCAATGACGAGGACAAGTCGCGCACGGGCGCCGCCGGCTTCAACGACCACTGGGTCAAGCCGATCGATATTGAAAAGCTGAAGCAGGTGTAAGCCGGATCTCGCCGACTGCATGAAAGCCTCTTCCAACAAACCCGGAACTCCGCAGGACGAACTGGACGCCACCTATGCGTTGCAGTTGCTGGTGGACGCGGCCGACGATTATGCGATATGCATGCTCGCTCCCGACGGTTACGTGGCGTCATGGAATTCCGGCGCGGAGCGGCTGGTGGGCTACGCCGAGGAAGAGATCATAGGCCGGCATTTCTCCGCTTTCTACACCACGGAAGACCGGCTGACCGGCGTGCCGGAGCAGTCGCTCAAGCTCGCCGGAGAAGATGGCCAGCAGGAAGCGGAAGGCTGGCGCATCCGGAAGGACGGATCGCGCTTCTGGGCAAAATCCACTTTGCACGCCGTGCGGTGCGATGACGGCAAGCTGATCGGCTACGGCAAGATCCTGCGCGACATCACCGAAAAGCGTCAGTCAGCCGAACTGATAGAGCGCGCGCGCATCGCGCTTTATCAGTCACAGAAAATGGAAGCGATCGGCAAGCTGACCGGCGGCGTCGCTCACGACTTCAACAACCTGCTTGCGGTGATCAACAATTCGCTGGAGCTGCTGGTCCGCGATCCATCAGGCCCCAATGCGGTACGCGTGCTCGCCGCTGCCCAACGCGCGGTGTCCCGCGGCGCCACGCTCACCCAGCAACTGCTTGCATATGCACGCCGGCATCCGCTGAATCCCGAACACTGCAACCTCAACAACGTCCTGCAAAGCATCGAATCCGTGATGCGGCGCTCGCTACCGGAATCCATCACGCTGGAAACGCAGTTCGATCCGCGCCTGAAGACGGTGTTTATCGACGTCAACCAACTGGAGCTGTCGTTGCTCAACCTGCTGGACAATTCGCGCGACGCGATGCCCACTGGTGGCACGATCAAGATCAGTACCGAGAACATCGAGATAGACGACTTCGCGCCCGGCAAACTGCAACCCGGCGAGTATGTAAAGATCACGGTGGCCGATACTGGCATCGGCATGTCGCGCGAGACGTCCGAACGCGCAATGGAACCGTTTTTCACTACCAAGGGGGAGCGCCGCAGCAGCGGCATGGGCCTCTCCCAGGTGTACGGCTTCCTTGCGCAATCCGGTGGCGACGTCGAGATCGATTCCGCCATCGGGCGCGGCGCACGCATCAGCATGATCTTCCCAGTCGATGAAAAGACTGATCAGACCGCCACCATGGAAATCACCGGCACCTCGCAGGAAACGGCGCTGATCGTGGAAGACGATCCAGACCTGCTCTCCACCGGCGTGGAACTGTTCCAGAGCATGGGATATGAAGTGCTTACCGCCGCCGACGGCCTGGACGCGGTTGATATCTTGAAAGGACGGCGCGACATCGACGTGCTGTTCACCGACGTGGTGATGCCCAAGGGCATGAGCGGCCTGGAACTGGCCCGCTTCACGCGCCGGCTGTGCCCCGACGTCAAAGTCATCCTGACTTCGGGCTATCCCTTGTCCGCGCTGACTGCGGAACACGGCAACATGGAAGGCTTCACATTGCTGCGCAAACCGTATCGTCTGTCCGAACTGGCAAAGGAATTACGCACGCCTTCGGATACAGAGCCGCTTAAGCCGGCTTCCTGAGTTCAGCCTTCTCCTGATTTTCTACTGCAGCAGTTCCCGCAAGAGTTGCGGATCGACCGGCTTCGTCAGGTGCTGGTCGAATCCGGCATCGATGGCCGCCTGCTTATCCTTGGCCTGCCCCCGGCCGCTGACGGCGATCAGCTTCGCATGCGGCGCCTTGCGCGCCCGCATTCTCCTCGTCAGGGCGAAATCGTCCGCCTTTGCGATACTGAGATCAAGCAGCGTAACATCGGGACTGAAATGCTCGAACGCATCCATGGCCTGCTTGCCGTCGAAGGTGACATGCACCTGCTTACCTTGCAGGATCAGCATTTCGGCCAGCATCTCGGCGGCATCCCGGTTATCGTCCGCCACCAGCACTTTCTTGAATGCAGAGGTTTGCGAAAACAGTGAAGGCTTCATCTCGTCAACGGCCGCCGCCTGCTCCATTGCCCAAGGAAGAAACACACGGAACCTGCTTCCCTTGCCCGGTCCCTCGCTTTCCGCCTCAATACGGCCGCCGTGCAATTCCGCCAATCCTTTGGCCAGGGCAAGGCCAATACCGAGCCCGCCTCCGCGCTGGCCATTCTGCGCAAAGAGTTCGAACATGCCGGCCGCGGCATCTGCATCGAATCCGATGCCGTTATCTGATACCTCGAAGACCGAACCGCCCTCTTCAATCATCACGCGCAGTCGTATATCGCCGCCTTCGACGGTGAACTTCGCAGCGTTTCCCAATAGGTTGCACAGGATCTGCGACAAGCGCAACGGATCGGCCTCGATCATCACTTCCGGATTCGGCACTTCCACCGCAAGGCGGTGCCGGCGTGCATCCATTGCCGGCCGCACCGTTTCAAGTGCAGTCTCGAGCACGGACGAGACCGTAATGCGTTCCTTTTTCAGCTCGAACTTGCCGCTGGTGATGCGCGCCACCTCAAGAAGATCCTCCAGCAGGCGAGCCATCGTATCTACCTGGCGCTCGATCACGGCGGCGGCGCGTTCCTTCTGCCCGGCGTCGGCCTCCACGCGCGAAATGATGTAGGCCGCATGACGGATAGGCGCCAGCGGATTGCGCAGTTCATGCGCCAGCGTCGCCAGGAATTCATCCTTGCGGCGGTCGGCAACCAGCAGCGTTTCCTGCTGGTTCTTTTCGATCGTGACATCGCGGAACCAGATGGCTGCCTTGCCGTCCGCCGGTGAGGCGACAGCGCGCAGGCGGCGTCCATTGCCCGGCACTCGCATCTCGAAGGTCACCGGCTGATCCATGTGCGGCACAGCCCTGCACGCCTCGACGATGTCGCCTCCCACCCAATCGCCCGACTGCATGCCTTCACTGGTACGTTCGAAATAGCTCAGCGCAGTGGCATTGGCGTAAGTGCAGATGAATTCGGGCGTGTCGCCGGTTTCCTTGCATACCGGCTCGAACAGGCAGAATCCCAGCGCCGCCGTATCCACCACGGTGCGGAAACGCTGCTCGACATCGTCTGCCAGACGCCGAGCATGCGCGCGTTCTATCAGCATTGCCGCCTTTCGGGCACACAGGTCGGAGAGCATGACCTCTCTTTCATCGGGCATGAAAGGCTGGGGCACATGGATGGAAATCACGCCCATCAGCTTGCCTGACACACTGATCAGCGGCGTGCTGTGCACGGCGCGGAAGCCTTCATGCTCGGCAAGATGCTGGTATTCGCGGAAACAGGGAGCGGTGCGCGTGTCGTCGACGATGATTCTCTTGCGTTCGCTGCAGGCCAGGCCGGATGCGCCTTCGCCTGCCGCAACGAATTCAAGCGAATGTTTGCCGGACTCGCTGAAGCCGAGGCTGGTGTGCAATACCAGCCCGCCCCGCTTTTCATCATAGAGCGAGATGATGCCCTGGTGCGTATCGTGGAATTCCGCCAGCGTGTCGAGAATGGCAGCCAGTTGGGAAGAAAGGTCCGGCGACTCGAGCAGCTCGGTGCTCAGCGCATGGAGGCGCCGGAAATCCGACAACTGCTGCGACACTTCCTGCCGCGTTCGCTTGAGCGCCGTATCGGCCTGTTTCCGCTCGGTGATGTCGAGCGCCGCGCACTGGAGCCGCAAGGGAAACCCGCGATCATCGCGCTCTACATTCACTCGCGAGAGAAGCCAGCGTACCTTTCCGTTGCGCAGGAAATTGCGCCATTCCTCCAGCGGCACGCCTTCATCGTTCCGGCGCATCGGCTGCTCGCGCCCGAGCAGTGTCCACATCGCTTCAGATACATAAACCGATTGCAGATCGAGATCGATCTCGAACAGTCCGACGCCGGCATGCTGCTGGACTATCTTCAGCCGCTGCAGGGTTTCCGAGGCGCCAAGCGACACGCTGCGCAGCCTGCCTCCCGCGAAGATGGCCAGTATCGCGATCAGCCCAAATGCGATCGGCGCAAACGACCCCGACAGCAGCGCCAGCATGGGGGTGGCATTGGTGTACAGATAAAAATAACCGTTGACGAATGCCGCAGCGGCCACCAGCAACGCCGGCCCATACCCGAACCGCAAGGCACATGCGAGAACCAACGGAACGAACACCAGGAATGGCGCCCTCACCTGCCATTGCAGGAAAACAGCGTAATGAAGCCCGGCCATCAGCATCGCTGCAGCCAGGGCAAGCAGATACGGTCTGATCTGGAATCGTAAGGAAACGGGCATTCGCTACCCTTATCAATGGACACGAGGCGAAAAAGCCGGATGAGGCTCGCTCATCGATTCAATGGCAGCTTTAGGAAAATCCGGGGTTTGCTGAACAGCCAGGAAGACAGCAATTGTCTTTCGCCTGGTTACTACCTATGGACTTGTGGAAACAGGGTTTTCCTTCGGATTTTTCCGATAAGGAACTGACACTATAGTTGCTCTTCAGACCGAAATGAAGTGCGACAAAAAAATGGTTACGCACAGAATTGATTTGGATCAATCGAAAAAGCACGGCTTAAGGCCAGCGCTTCTAAGTTACTGATTTTTATAGCGATTATTTTTGCCGTGATTTTATGCAAACTGTGGAAACCCGCAGTGCTACTCGGTTTCCCGCCTGTCTGGGAGAGTTGTCCACATAGTTGTACACAGGAATTGTGGATACGCATGAATCTTTATTTAAAAACAGCAACTTAGGAAAAATCCACGACGAGCAGGAATATTCCTACAGTCCGCATTGTTACAACAATGATTTTCGTTCGTTCAGAAAGGCATGCCGCCTGCAGGGCACTCGCGCCAGATAGAAGGCTGCAAATCAACATTGCATTTATGGTTGAAGAAACGCTTCTCTACTCTTTGACGGACTTCCATTCGCCCAAACGCGCCCGGTATAAGGTAGAGGCATGACAGAACTCATCGGATGGTTCAGTGCGATCGTGCTGGCGGCTACTATTTCCCGCCAGGTTTATACGCAATGGAAGACCAAAAGCACAGCGGGTGTATCGCGCTGGCTGTTCATCGGCCAGTTGACCGCGTCCGCCGGATTCGTGGTGTATAGCTTTCTCGTGGATAACTGGGTCTTTGTCTGCGCGAATTTCTACATCCTGCTCACCGCAGTGGCCGGACAGTATATTTATCTTCGGAACAAGAAGCTTGATGCCGACGAGGCAGGTTCGTCATAACCAGTATTCCCACAGCCGAGCGAATCTTTCCTTGAAGCGCTTGAAACTGCTGCGCCGCTCCCATTGCTCAGATGTGATTTCGACGGAAGCCTGAAGGTCAGCGGCAAACATCGCCTCCATGTCGGCGGCGAAATCAGCGCCCAGGATAACGGCATTCACTTCGTCGTTGTGAAGGAAGCTGCGGAAATCCATGTTGCTCGAGCCCACGGTCGACCACACCCCGTCGATCACCGCCGTCTTCGCATGCAGCAGCGCATCGCGCCGCTCGAATATCCTGACCTTGCCTTCAAGAAGCTCAGCATAGTGAGAACGGCCCGCGTGGAAAGTGATCCAGTAGTCGCTGAAGCCCGGCATCACGAGCCTGACATCGACGCCGCGATGCGCTGCTTTTTTCAGTGCCTCTATCAACTGCGCATTCGGCACGAAGTACGCCATCGTGATGTGGATGCTGCGTTCCGCATGCTCAATGGCCGAAAGCAGCGATGCATAGATCAGGTTGACCTGCGCTCCCGCCTCGCTGCCCAGCACCTGCACCACGGTATTGCCCGCGTTTTTTGAGGGCGGGAAGAAATCGGCTTTTTCCAGCAAGGTGCATTTCTGCCGTCCCCAGCTATCCACGAACAGTTGCTGGAATCCGCATTTTTCTTGCGCGAACTGCCGAAAATGCTGCTCGAGTAGACGCGGCTGATGTTGATGCCCCCCGTAAAAGCGACTTTGCCGTCCACGATCAGCATTTTCCGGTGGTCACGGTGATTCAGCGAAAAAAGCTTGCCGCGCAGCGGATTGACGGGATTGAACTCGCATATGCGCACCCCCTTGGATTTCATCTCCTCGAAAAAACCGGCCGAGGTAGTGAACGCACCCACTCCGTCATAGAAAAGGTTGACCTGCACGCCCTTGGACTGCATATCCACCAGCTTGCGGGCAAAACGCTGCCCCACTTCATCATCGTCAAGAATGTAGGTTTCGAGGTTGATATGGTCCTGCGCGGCCTCGATGGCGGCGAACATCGCTGCATACGTGGCCGGCCCGTCGATCAGAAGCCGCACGCTATTGCCAGTGATCAGGGGCGCATTGCCCAGCGAAGACATGAAAGACAAATGCCGCTCGATCAGTTCGCTGTCGGTCTCGTTCTCCAGCTTGCGCAATACCGCGCGCTCTTGCGCAGGCGGTAGTACGCCATGCCTGCCCTCCACACGCGGCTTGGTGCCGGTATAGCTTGCGCGCTGCAGATTCTCGAACGATGGCAGCGAAGCGCATGAAGCACACAGCACTGTCAACACGGCCAGGCAGATGCGCACGAGCCATGAACGGAAAGCGAAAAGTGACGGTAGGCCTGAAGCGGAAATGCGCATGCCGGATACGAAGGTGATTTTCTTCATCATCGTCAGCCGGGGAAGATCTGCCTTGTCGTGCCACAAGGAATGTAAAACTTACTGGCAACTCCATTGATATCCGCCGTAAACGTGACTTCCTTACTGGCATGAACCTTGCGAAAAAGGGTCATTGCTTTAAACCGGAGAGCATTTCATGCCGCATAAGGAAAGCACCAAAACCTCTCAGGATGCACTCGACGTGCTGACGGCCGATCATAAGCATGTCCTGCAGTTGTTTGCCGAGTTCGAGAAGCTGAAGTCATCCGGCAATGACGATGACGACAGCCGCCAGCTCCTGGTGGAGCGCACCTGCAACGCCTTGACGATTCATGCACAGCTCGAGGAAGAACTGTTCTATCCAGCACTGCGTGATGCAATGTTGCAGGAGGATCTGCTCGATGAAGCGGAAGTGGAACACCAGGTCGCCGCCCGTCTCATCGTGGAGCTCGAATCGATGGACCCGAGCGACGCCTTGTACGACGCCAAATTCACGGTGCTGGGCGAGTACGTGCGCCACCATATCGAAGAGGAGCAGGAAAAGATTTTCCCCAAGGTGCGCAAGGCAAAAATTCCGCTCGGGGCGCTCGGCAAGGACATGAGGGAGCGCAAGGATGAACTGGTCAGCGAATTTGGCATGCCCGAAGACGGAAAAGACGAAGACCATCTGCGCGACGACATTCGCCCACGCAGTCGTCGCGGCTCGGGCAATGGACATCTATAGGCAAAAGCCTGCATAAGCCGAAATCTGCCGGCTTACGGTTTAAAGGAGAGAACAATGCCACGCATGCTATGGAAAGGAACGCTTCAGTTCGGCCTTATCAAGGCGCCGGTGGCGCTGTATGCGGCCACGAGACGCAACGACATCCAGCTCGACATGATAGACCGCCGTACGCAGCGCCCCGTCGGCATCAAGCGCATCAACAAGGAAACCGGCGAGGAAGTGGCCAACGAAGATATCGTACGGGGCTACCGCTTCGAGGACAACCATTACGTCACTCTGAGCGACGAAGAGCTGCGGGAAGCATCCGGCATGAAGGCTTCCCATACCGTGGAGCTGCGCTCGTTCACCGAAGCGCGCGAGCTGTCCTTCATGCTTTTCGAAACACCTTATTACCTTGCGCCCGCGCCGGGCGGCGAAAAGATCTATGCGCTGCTGAGGGAAGCACTCACTCGTCGGCGCAAGATCGGGATTGCCAAGCTGATTGTGCAGACCCGGCAGCACCTCGCCGCGCTGGTGGCATACGGGCCCGTGCTCGTGCTGAATACCTTACGCTGGGCGGACCAGATCCAGCCTTACGATGAACTGTCCCTGCCACCCCTCGCACTGGAAGCGCAAGGCATACACAACCGCGAACTGGCAATGGCCGAACAGCTCATCGAACGCATGACGGAGTCGTGGAACCCGAATGCGCACCGCGACACGTTTAAGGATGATGTGCTCGCGCTGATCGAAAGGAAGCTTCACGAGACCGGCGTGCCGGAGTTGCATGATCTGGCGTCGCCTGACGATGCCGAAGGCTTGACCAGTGTGGACGACCTGACGGACATCCTGGATCGCAGCCTGGTCCATAGAGCGGAGAAGCGAAAACCGGCTTTACCGCCGACCCGGCACTGAGCTGCATTTAGAGCCTATCCCAGCAGGAAACGGCGTTGCGCTGGCCGGTATGGGCGTGCAGTGCAAGGCGCAGGACGCGCCGCTTGGTGTTGCCAAGCAAGCTGTCTGCAACACCGCAATGCGCGCCCACACCGGCCAGCCCTTCGGGTTAAGGGCATAAAGCCGCGCTGGCAGTGTTGCGCGTCTTTGCATAGATCACTATGCGGCATCCTCGCCGTTGCAGGGCACGCACAGGTGACTGTGCCGTTACGCAGGCGGGCAGCACACTGCCCGAAACCCCTGCTCCACCCTTGCCAGTCTACCTATTTGCCCTTAACGCAATGCCGTTCCCTACTGGGATAGGCTCTTAATGTCCGTCATGTTCCTGATCATCTATTCCCTTGATACGGGAATGGCGCTTCAACAGCAGCAAGCTCAAGTGCGAGGCAATTGATTCCTGGCCGTACTCAATATCATCGATAACCAGGTAACCGATCAGCAGCACCAACGTAGATGTAATGATCATAAATGCCATTGTCTAATCTCCGGTGAAAGGCAGACGAAGACATACGATTCGGCTGCCAGGACGCCAGCCAGCAGCGACAGTGCGCGCCACTGCCACGGCATGCCATATTCGGGATGACGTTTCTTTACTGCCAGGAAAACTCCCAGCGCAAGCATGGCAAATGCAAAGGCCATTGCACTGCGCAGTTCGGCATTCTTATAACCGGTGAGGTTGGACGTTGCATCAAGCGTGATAAGACTGACAAAAGCCAGGATCGACAACTGGAGCCCGTGTTCACTGAACGAATATTTATTGCTTGTCAGGCCGCCTATCAAGACTTCGCCAACCCAGAGAAAGGACGTCATTATCAGGAAATGACGTACCTTGGAAATATCCTGGTAGACGACGAAATGGAACGAAGAGGCAAGCAGCCAAAGCCCGACAAAGAGCACCGCCATCAACATTGCCGCAATCAAGCGTTTCGTGTCGGGGTCATGCATGGATACCTCGTGCGGCATCTGATGGAAACGACCTGCATCGAGAACTCAGATGCATGCCCCCAACTAAAA
>JAQSWC010000322.1 GCA_029266815.1 Paucimonas sp. | reverse complement strand
CTCTGGCGAGAGCCATGGTCCGGCAGGACATTTCACTGGTCTACGGCGGCGGAAACGTCGGCCTGATGGGCATCATCGCCGATGAAGTGCTGGCGTTAGGAGGAAAGGCGATCGGCGTAATTCCGCAAGCCCTGATGGATCATGAAGTGGGACACCAGGGATTGACCGAACTGCACGTGGTCAAGGACATGCATGAGCGGAAGGCTTTAATGGCCGAGTTAGCAGATGGTTTCGTCGCCCTGCCCGGCGGCATAGGCACGCTGGAAGAGCTGTTTGAAGCCTTGACCTGGGCTCAACTCGGGTACCATCGCAAGCCCGTCGGGCTATTGAACACAAGCGGTTTCTACGACAAGCTATCGGATTTTCTTGCGCACCTCGTTACCAGCGGTTTTCTGAAGCCCGCGCACGCAGCACTTTTAATCCATGCTGATGATCCGGATGCGCTGCTATCGCGCTTCCTGGCTTATGAACCGGGCGCACATGAACGGGTGTTGAATGCTTCACAGGCACGCAAGATCCTGCCCTGAAACAGTCCTCCGAGACTCCACCAAAGGCAATTTATCAAACCGTGAGCGCTTGCCGGAAATCTTCCAGCAAGTCTTCCGTTTCCTCGATGCCCACCGACACACGGATAAGCGATTCGGCAATGCCCATGCTGGCACGCCGCTCCTTGCCCATCTCGAAAAAGATGGTGTGCGCCACCGGGATCACCAAGGTACGTGTGTCGCCAAGGTTGCTGGCGGAAATAGCTATTTCCAGCCTGTTCAGGTAATCGAAGCAGTCCATGTCCTCTTTCAGCTCGAAGCTGAAAAGACTTCCGTATCCGCTGAAGAGCTCGGTGGCGATGCCGTGCTGGGGATGCGAAGGCAGGCCGGGATAATAGACCGCGGCTACGCGGTCATCTGCCTCGAGCATCTTCGCCAGCGCCTGGGCGCTCGCGCACTGGCGATCGAGTCGTAGGGCAATGGTCTCCGCGCCCACTGCAATATGATGAGCCGCCTCCGGCCCGAGAGATCCGCCGAAATCACGCAAGGCCTTGGCCCTGACTTGGGCCATGCCCCATTGCACGGTCGGATATTTCTTGTAGCTGTCGAAAATATGTGGGAAAGCAGTCCAGTCATAAAGACCGGTGTCCGTCAGGCTCCCGCCCAGAGCGTGCCCATGTCCGCTGATCGACTTGGTCAGTGCATTGACCACTAGGCCTGCGCCCACGCTTTTGGGACGGAACAGATACGGCGAGGTCATGGTGTTATCCACCACATAAAGCACGCCCCGCTCGCGGCATAGATCGCCGATACGCTTCAAATCCGCAACTTGGGTACGCGGATTGGCGATGGTTTCCACGAACACTACCCGCGTGGCGGGCGTTAATGCCGCCGCCACGTTTTTTACATCCGTTGCGTCGACAAAGCTGACCTTGATGCCCTGCCTGTCCACCGTCTGGAACATGCTATTGGTATTCCCGAACAGGAAGGAAGAAGACACGATATGGTCTCCCTCCCTAAGCAGTGCCTGAATCACGGCGCCTATGGCAGCCATGCCGGTAGAGAAGCAAATGGTCGAACAGCCGTCCTCCATCCGGGTGATCTTGTCCTCAAGAGCGGAAACAGTCGGGTTGCCCTGGCGTCCATAACGATAGCCGGGTTTCTTTCCCTGAAAAACCTCGGCCAGTTCGCGCGCGTCCTCGTAGCCGAAGGTGACAGAGGTATGAATGGGTTTGTGCACCGAACCGTGCTCAACCGGCTTGCGCCGGTCGCTGTGAAGGACGCTTGTCGTGAATCCGTTTTTCTTATTGTCAGTCATGGCATGGCTCGTGGTGCAGAGCGTTTAGTCCACTTGCGCCAGGTTGAGGTTCAATTGCGACCGTACCGCGTCCTCGTTCACTGGCTTTGGATTCCTGCGGGCGTTCTCGACGCGGTCGAGGTAGTCCGGTGATATGTCACCGGTGACGTACACGCCGTCGAAACACGACGCCTCGAAACTCTTCAGCAACGGGTTCACATCCGAGATCGAGTGCTTCAATGCGTCCAGGTCCTGATATACCAGCGCGTCTGCCGTGATCTCGCGGCATACCTCCGCCTCGCTGCGGCCGGAACCGATCAACTCGTTGCGGGTCGGCATGTCGATGCCGTAAACATTGGGATACTTCACCGGCGGTGCAGCGGAAGCGAAAATCACGCGCTTGGCGCCGGAATCCCGCGCCATCTGGACAATCTCGCGGCTCGTCGTGCCGCGCACGATGGAATCATCGACCAGCAGTACCGACTTGCCCTTGAACTCGGAACCGATGGCATTGAGCTTCTGGCGCACCGATTTCTTGCGAAGCGCCTGCCCCGGCATGATGAAGGTACGGCCGATATAGCGGTTCTTGATGAACCCTTCGCGATAGTCGAGATTCAGCTTCAACGCCAGTTGCATCGCAGCCGGCCGTGACGAGTCCGGGATCGGCATGACAACGTCGATGTCTCCGGAACTGAGTTCGCGCCTGACCTTTTCGGCCAGGTACTCGCCCATTTTGAGGCGCGTGGCGTACACGGAAGCGCCGTCCATCACCGAATCGGGACGTGCAAGATAGACGAACTCGAATGCACAGGGATTGAGCAAGGGACTGTCGGCGCATTGCTGGTGATAGAGCTGGCCGTCCAGATCGATGAAGATCGCCTCTCCCGGCAATACATCGCGCAGGAAGCGGAAACCCAGGCCTTCCAGTGCCACGGATTCGCTGGCGATCATGTACTCGGGTCCCGCTGCTGTGTCATTGAATCCGATACACAGGGGGCGTATGCCGTAAGGATCGCGGAATGCCAGCATGCCGTATCCAGCAATCTGCGACACCACCGCATAGGAACCGCGAACGCGCTTGTGCAGCACGCTTACCGCTCTGAACAGCGCAGGAGGATCGAGCGACAGGCCGGCTGTCGCTTCCTGAATTTCATGGGCGAGTACGTTGAGCAGGACTTCCGAATCGGAGTCGGTATTGATGTGGCGGCGATCATTCTTGAAGAGCTCTATCTTGAGTTGCTCTGCATTGGTCAGGTTGCCGTTATGCGAAAGTACGATGCCGAATGGAGCATTGACGTAGAACGGCTGGGCTTCTTCAACACTGGCCGATCCGGCCGTGGGATAGCGCACCTGGCCGATGCCGGAATTGCCGGGCAAAGAACGCATGTTGCGTGTGCGGAAAACGTCGCGCACCAAGCCGTTGGCCTTGTACATGCAGAACGTGTTGCCGTGATTAGTGGCGATGCCGGCGGCATCCTGACCGCGATGCTGCAAAAGAAGCAATGCATCGTAAATCA
>JAQSWC010000321.1 GCA_029266815.1 Paucimonas sp. | reverse complement strand
TCCACTCACGGTGCGCGTAAAGGTCTGGCCGATACCGCATTGAAGACCGCGAACTCGGGTTACCTGACCCGCCGTCTGGTTGACGTGACCCAGGATCTGGTAGTGATTGAGGACGATTGCGGCACGGCGAACGGCGCATCAATGAAGGCTCTGGTAGAGGGCGGTGAAGTCATCGAAGCGCTGCGCGACCGTATTCTCGGCCGCGTCGCTGCGAACGATGTCATCAATCCTGAAAGCCAGGAGACGCTGTACGAATCCGGCAGCCTGCTGGACGAGGATGCCGTTGAAAGCATCGAGCGCCTCGGCATCGATGAAGTAAAGATCCGCACTCCATTGACATGCGACACGCGCTACGGCTTGTGCGCGAAATGCTATGGCCGCGATCTCGGCCGCGGCACGCTGGTCAATGCCGGCGAGGCAGTCGGCGTGGTCGCAGCGCAGTCCATCGGCGAACCGGGCACGCAGCTCACGATGCGTACCTTCCACATCGGTGGTGCAGCATCGCGTGCGGCGGTTGCGTCGTCCGTGGAAGCCAAGTCGAACGGTACCATCCGCTTCACCGCGACGATGCGCTACGTTACCAACGGCAAGGGCGAGCAGATCGTCATTTCCCGTTCGGGTGAAGTACTGGTCACCGATGATCATGGCCGCGAGCGCGAACGTCACAAGGTGCCGTATGGTGCGACCCTGATCGTCAAGGACGGCATGGTCATCAAGGCAGGTACTGCCCTGGCGACATGGGATCCTCTGACCCGTCCGATCATTACCGAATACACCGGCACGGTGAAGTTCGAGAACGTCGAGGAAGGAGTGACCGTTGCGAAGCAGATCGATGAAGTCACCGGCTTGTCTACGCTGGTGGTTATCGACGCCAAGCGTCGCGGCCCATCGACCAAGACTGCTCGTCCGCAAGTGAAGCTGCTGAACGAGAAGGGCGAGGAAGTGAAGATTGCCGGCACCGAACATGCTGTGACGATCGGCTTCCAGGTCGGCGCGCTGATCACTGTGAAAGACGGTCAGCACGTGACGGTGGGTGAAGTGCTCGCACGTATACCGACCGAATCGCAGAAGACCCGTGACATTACCGGCGGTCTGCCGCGTGTTGCCGAACTGTTCGAAGCTCGTTCGCCGAAGGATGCGGGCATGCTGGCGGAAGTGACCGGTACGGTTGCATTCGGCAAGGAGACCAAGGGCAAGCAGCGTCTGGAAATCACCGACATGGACGGCAACAAGCACGAGTTCCTGATCACGAAGGACAAGCAGGTGCTGGTGCATGACGGCCAGGTGGTGAACAAGGGCGAGATGATCGTGGATGGTCCGGCCGATCCGCAGGACATCCTGCGCTTGTTGGGCATCGAAGCGCTGGCACGCTACATCGTCGACGAAGTGCAGGACGTGTATCGCTTGCAAGGTGTGAAGATCAATGACAAGCACATTGAAGTGATCGTCCGCCAGATGCTGCGCCGCGTGCAGGTACTTGATGCAGGTGAAACGGCCTACATTCCGGGCGAGCAAGTTGAGCGCTCGGAGCTGCGGGATGAAAACGATCGCGTGATTGCCGAAGGCAAGCGGCCGGCAACCTACGAGAACGTGCTGCTGGGCATTACCAAGGCATCGCTGTCGACCGACTCGTTCATCTCCGCCGCATCGTTCCAGGAAACCACCCGTGTCCTGACCGAAGCAGCGATCATGGGCAAGAAGGATGGCTTGCGTGGCCTGAAGGAAAATGTGATCGTCGGACGCCTGATTCCAGCGGGTACCGGTCTCGCATTCCATCGTGCCCGCAAGGAAAAGGAAACCTGGGAGGCCGAGGAGCGCAATGCGCTGCTGCAGGCGGAACTGGCGTCCCGCGAAGAGGAGGCTGACAATGCTGCTCCCGAGGAATCCACTCAGGGGCAGGATGGAGAAGCTTGATTTTGCGGCTTCGGTAACATCAATGAAACGGCGCCATGAGAATGGCGCCGTTTTTGCTTGCGGAGTCCACATGATGGCCTGCGTTGCCCATAACCGCGTAACGTATCGTCGCCGTTGACGATTCTCATACTTCTCGTTATACTCGCGAGTTCTCGAATTTAAGCTCGCCATGGGCTTAAGCGTTCTTTGGTCTGCAGTCTGCCTTCCTCTTGCAACGCTTTCCTTTTGCTTGGCTCGATCGAGAGTGCGTTTATTTCAATTGCGCAACGATTTTCCGCCCCCGAACAACCGTTTTCGGGTTTGTAATGTAGCAATTTGTTGGATTAAGACCGATGCCAACCATTAATCAACTCGTTCGTAGCCCGCGCGTTTCCGCGAAGGTGAAGAGCAAATCGCCGGCGCTGGAAAACAGCCCGCAAAAACGCGGCGTATGCACCCGTGTTTACACCACGACTCCAAAGAAGCCGAACTCTGCGCTTCGTAAAGTCGCCAAAGTTCGCTTGACCAACGGTTTCGAAGTTATTTCGTATATCGGTGGTGAGGGCCATAACCTGCAAGAGCACAGCGTCGTGTTGATCCGCGGCGGCCGTGTGAAGGATTTGCCGGGTGTGCGTTACCACATGGTGCGCGGTGCTTTGGATACCCAAGGTGTCAAGGATCGTAAGCAGGCGCGTTCGAAGTATGGCGCCAAGCGTGCGAAAGCCGCCAAGAAGTAATTGTTGAAAATCGTATTTTGCCTTGCGGCAAAATGTCACAGGTCGGCCCGGGGTGAATGGGTCGAGTAAGTGGGTGGTTTTGATGGCTGCCCGCGAGCGAGCAAGAAGACGCCGCTCAACTGAAGATTGAAAGGAATCGAAATGCCACGTCGTCGTGAAGTCCCGAAACGGGAAATCCTGCCTGATCCGAAATTCGGCAATGTTGATGTTGCCAAATTTGTCAACGTTCTGATGTTGTCCGGTAAAAAATCGGTCGCCGAGAACATCATCTATGGCGCGTTCGACCATATCAAGACGAAGAGCGGCAAGGATCCGCTTGAAGTGTTTTCCACCGCGCTCAGCAACTGCAAGCCGATGGTCGAGGTGAAATCCCGTCGCGTCGGCGGTGCCAACTATCAGGTGCCGGTGGAAGTGCGTCCGGTGCGCCGCATGGCGCTGTCGATGCGCTGGTTGCGCGAAGCTGCAAACAAGCGCAGCGAGAAATCGATGCCGCAGCGTTTGGGCGCGGAGTTGATGGAAGCTGCGGAAGGCCGTGGCGGCGCGATGAAGAAGCGCGACGAGGTGCACCGCATGGCAGAAGCGAACAAGGCGTTCTCGCATTTCCGCTTCTAATCAGATTTAAGCCGCCATTGATTGGGCGGTGGTTGATCAATCAAGCAAGGCCGGGCGGAT
>JAQSWC010000320.1 GCA_029266815.1 Paucimonas sp. | reverse complement strand
AGAAAACTTTATTTTCCACACGCCCTGTTGCAATGGTGATCGGTTTGCGCCGCGTCGGGGCTGAAGTGAAATCAATGCCGTGCAGTTGCATGCGTGATCATGCCGAAGAAGTGATAGTCGGATTATGCACGGCATTTGCAATACGGCGATACCACAGCGACAGTCTTCGGCAGTAACGTGATGCCGACCAAAAACAAAGGCGCCCGGAGGCGCCTTTGTTTTTCGAAGCTGATGCATCAAAACTTATGACGCACGCCAACGTTGAACAGCGAATAGTCTTCACCGTTACGATCGACCAGCTTGGCCACGCCGCTGTCATTGCTCACGCGTCCATAGGAAGTGTAGAAGTTGGTACGCTTGGACAACGAGTATGTATACCCCACAGAGATCGCGTTCCAGTCACGATCGCCAACTCCACGAGTATCGTGCTTGATGTACGAAGCGATCAGGCTGCTTGCGCCAAAAGGCGCAGACACGCCAGCCAGCATGTCACGGCTGTCGTCAGTAGTGGCGACGGCCGTATTAGCCTTGTTCTGCGCATACCCAAGATGAGCTTTCACCACAGTGAAGTCATAAGTACCACCCACGAGAGTGACCTTGGTCGAACCGCCCAAGGCCGCAGTGCCATTGGTATTGTGATAGGCCACGAGCACGTTCACCGGACCGTTCGCGTAACCGGTCGACAGGCCGATCTGGCGCTGAGCCGAAGTATCGTTGGCACCCTCGCCAAAACCATAGGCGACCTGGCCGAAGAAGCCACCCAGATTACCAGGTAGCGAGTAGTTCACGGTATTGTCCATGCGGAAGCCGTCGCTGCCGGCAGGGCTGAAGAAACGGTCGAGACTGCCAGCCATGCCGAGCGCGAACGGATCAATGGATTCGATTGCCGTACGCAGCGGAGTATTTTGGCGGCCAAGCTTGAGTGCGCCGAAATTACCGCTTAGGCCAACCCATGCCTGACGGCCGAACAGACGGTCGCCTTGACCTAGCCTGCCGTTATCGATGTTAAAGCCGTTTTCCAACTGGAAGATCGCGGACAAGCCGTTACCCAGATCTTCGGTGCCTTTGAAGCCCAGGCGGCTGCCGGACTGGCCGCCGCTATCGAGACGAGTGAACTTGCCGCCCGGCTTGGCGGGATCAACCGCGCCGGTCGACAGCAAGGCTGCAGCGCCCTTATCCTCACGTGCGACAGCCGCGTCAACGATACCGTAGATCGTGACCGATGTCTGTGCCGAGGCAGCACTTGCAAAAGCACCGAACAATGCCAGCGCCAGAACCGATTTCTTCATTGTGAATCTCCCACAGTAATGGATCGAATATTAACAAGCCCAAAATTGACCGAAGCGACCTAGTTTCGTACTGCCTGCATTCTGCGCAATTTTATGACGAAATGACACGAATCTTTGTGCATATGCATATTTGAAGTACAAAAACGACATTTTTCATTTGGACAAGCACCCGCTGCCTTGAAAAAATTGCCGCCATAACAATGACCGGGCGAACTATACCGCTGCAAGATGACGGTTCAATGACAGTTGCCTAACGTGGATCTTTAGCAACATGAAGAAGCGGCGGACCGAGGACAACTACGATCCGCGCATAAGAATCAATTGTTGGCGGCCGCATCCGGCAGAACGACGTTGACATCCAGGACTTCCAGATTGCCCTGACGGTCAAGCGAGATCTTGATGTCATCTGGATTGACCTTGGCGTATTTTGAAATCACCGCGATTAGTTCCTTGTGCAGAGCTGGCAGGAAGTCAGGGCCGTCAAGACCGTTGCGCTCGCGCGCAATGATGACTTGCAGCCGCTCTTTTGCGGTATTCGCCGTCTTCGGCTTGGTATTGAACAGGAAGGAAAGCAAGGCCATCTTATTTCCCCCGGAAGATGCGCTGGAGCAGTCCAGGCTTCTCGTAAGTCGTAAAACGTAGGGGTACTTCTTCGCCGAGGAAGCGCGCTACCACGTCCTTGTAAGCCTGCGCCACGTCGCTGTCTTCCACATGAATCACCGGATTGCCCTGGTTCGATGCATGCAGCACGGATTCCGATTCCGGAATGATGCCGATCAGCGGAATGCGCAGGATTTCCTGCACATCGGCATACGACAGCATTTCTCCTGCCTCTACCCGCTTGGGCACATAGCGCGTGACCAGCAAGTGCTCTTTCACCGGTTCGCCGCCATTTTTCGCACGGCGTGATTTCGCCTGGATGATGCCGAGAATACGATCGGAATCACGTACCGACGACACTTCGGGATTGGTCACGACGATCGCTTCGTCAGCGAACGTCAGCGCCATGACGGCGCCGTGCTCTATGCCTGCCGGCGAATCGCAGACGATATATTCAAAGTCCATGCTGGCCAGATCATTCAGCACGCGCTCGACGCCCTCTTCGCTCAAGGCGTCCTTGTCGCGTGTCTGCGAGGCCGGAAGCACGAAGAGATTGTCGCAATGCTTGTCCTTGATAAGCGCCTGCTTCAAGGTGGCTTCGTTATTGACGACGTTGATCAGGTCGTACACCACGCGCCGTTCACAGCCCATGATCAGATCCAGATTACGCAGACCGACGTCGAAGTCGATGACTACGGTCTTATGTCCGCACAGCGCCAGTCCCGATGCGAAGCTGGCACTTGAGGTTGTCTTGCCAACCCCGCCCTTGCCTGATGTCACCACGATAATTCTTGCCACATCTACTCCTTTCCTTGCTATGCCGATATTCCGGGCGCATTCAGCGCGTATTCGGTTCGAGCGCCATGATATCCAGGCGATTGTCTATGAGACGGATCTGGGCCGGTTTGCGCGCCTGATCCTTGGGAAAGCCCGCGTCGAACGTGCGGTATATGCCGGCAATCGACACGAGTTCCGGTTCCATGCTGGTCGCGAAAATGCGGGCATCGAGGTTGCCGCTCGCACCAGCCAGCGCACGCCCGCGCAAAGGTGCATAGACATGGATGCTTCCGTCGGCAATCACTTCCGCTCCATTGTTGACGGCCGCCGTCACGATCAGGTCGCCGCGCGAATAGATGCGCTGCCCGGCACGGACCGGCGTGTCAACTATCATGGCCGTTGCGGCCGCTGCCGCGGGCACGACAGCGGATGCCGGGGCGCTGGCAATTTCAGGTGCCGGCACCGGTTCCTCTGCAGACTTTTCTTCGCGCCGCGAAACAACGTCGATACTCAAGCCATTGGCAAGAATTTCTTCCTCAAGTCCAGCGGGCGCATTACGCACCGCCACGGCATTCAGTCGGTGGCGTTTGAACAGCGCTATCAAGGCAGGCCAGTCGCCAACCGCAGCGTCTGCCTCCAGCGCGCCTAAATCAAT
>JAQSWC010000020.1 GCA_029266815.1 Paucimonas sp. | reverse complement strand
CCCGTGCCCTTCGCGGGCATGGGATACGCTGTCAATGCCAGCGCGTGCTTTTTCCGCTACGCATGAAATAGGTGCCGGCCAGTAAGGCACTTGCAGCTACCAAAGCAGTAGTGACAGGCCTGCCGCGCAGGGTGTTATAAGCACTCTCGCCCGCACGTGGGGCTGCTAGCTGCAAGCGCCGACGCGTCATCTCGGCCCCCAGCTCGCCGAGGCGATCGGCCAACAGATGTTCCGCCTGCGGCAGCAAAACTGCTTCCTCATCTGCCACGTGGTGAATCACTTCGCGCATCAACTGAAAAAAAGTCTGGTCGTAGTCCAGGTCGGTAGGCTGCATCGACCGTAGTCGCGCGATCAATTCACGCATGCCATCATGTTCCGGCTGGCTCTTGTCCAGCACATCACTGCCACCCGTTGCATTGCGCATCGCGGGGTAAAAAATTTCCTCTTCGAGCTGAGCGTGTATTTCCAGCGCGAGGCAAATAGTGTTCACCAAAGCCTGCTTGGTCTTCGGCGAGGTGCCGATTTCATACTTGTGAAACGTGGCAAGCACATGCGTATGATCCATACGGATCATGTTGGTGACGGTAGGCGAAAGTTTTTCCGTCCATTGTTCAGTCAGGGATGCCATGGTAACTCCTTTGCGGGTAAGCGAATAGCCACCTGAAATGCAAGTACCATGCCGACGAGGCTACTGAGGAATGACAATTCCTACGCGGTTTTTACTTGAGGAGACGCAGCAGACTTTATTTTCCAAACCGCATCAATTGAACCAGAGATTAAAAGATCGAAAGCAACGAAATCGTCTCTGACTTCTTTACAACGGCAAACTTGTTATTTTTTGGAGCGGCGGCTCCCGAGAGCTGTCATCGGATTATGGGGTACTACGTAATATCACTTCCGAAGGCTCTCGAGCGTGGGCAGCTTCTATTGACTGAAGCGAGGCTGAACCAGCGTTCCTTGCAAGGAAATGTTTCCATGCCCTCTCGCTGCCGGCGAGTTAAGATCCAGGGAGAAACGCCCTCGCAATGCTCCGCTACTTTCTGCCTCCGCACTGCCGTATAGCGAAAGCAATCCTGCCGACATTCTTAAGTCGCGGATCTGCGTCTTTCCAGTGTGATAGGAGAAATTACCCTTTGCTTCCGAAAAGACGGAGCGTCCGCCCGCCTTCAACGTTTTCAACGAACTCATCAAGTCGATGCCGCTCACCGTGCCGCCGTTGACGATGAAGCTGCCTTCTACACGGGATGTGGAAAACAGCTTGGCGCTGTCCGCTGCCTGCATTGCAAAACGTCCCTCTGCCTTGAGCTTGCCGCTCTCGATCAGTGCCGGAGCAAATTGGGAGACAGCCATTTCATTCGCACGGAAATCTCCCTGCAAACTCCAATTGTCTCCACTCCAGCTCAAACGCGCCGTGCCCGCCAACACGCCGTCATACGCGCTGGCCCTGAACTCGCTGGCCGCAATCTCGTCGCGGAAAATCGCTCCCTTGGCGTAGAACTGGTCGACAGGCGTAACACCGCCGAAAGGCAATACGAAAGACGAGGCGGTGAAATCGAATTTAACAAGCGCATCGTCGCGCTTGATGGTGAGATAAGTTTGCTTTTCGCCGCTATCGAGCACCACCTGCTTCCAGCGTCCGTCGGAAGCGAACTCGGCGCGCATAGACATCCGCCCGAAATCTATCGCGCTGGAATCGATCGTCACATCCCTCGCCTGAATCACCTGGACCATTGACTTGTCACCATCCGGCGTTCCCCAAAGCAGCCAGGGAAGCGCTTCCTGCTTGATGCCGAGCGACGCTATGTCGATACGCTTGATGTTTTCATCGCTTCCAAGGCCAATGGGTAGGGCGACTTCACGAGCGCGTATCTGCTCTCCGATACCGACGGTCACATTGACCGCACGCCAGCGCGGGCGCGGTAGCAGGGAAAAATGCAGTGCTTCGATCTTGACCGGTTGACGCAGGTAGGTCGACACCGCCTGTTCAGCCAGCCGCGCACGCGAATCGAAGGAAACCAGGTGCACTGCCCCGACGCCCGCGACCGCGGCAAGCGCCGCTCCGGCTCCCAGTTTTTTTGCCACCGAGGGAGTCCAACCGGACTGCACTACATAGGTGATCGTGCGCGCCGTCTTTTTCGCCTTGTCAATCAGCGTTTTCCTCCGCTGTCGCTCCGCAATGGCTGCTTCCTTCCGCGCACGCGCCCGTGTTTCCTTCTTCGCCTTCTTCTCCGCAATATAGCGAGCCTTGCGCTCCGCCTTGCGACGATACAGCTCCTCCTGCTCTGCCCGCTTTCTTTCTGCCTTGAGTTGACGCTCGCGCGCTTCAAGCTCTGCATGCAGGCGTTCCTCTTCCTCCCTGCGGGCAAACGCGGCAACCTCTTCCATCACGCGCCGTTCCTGTTCCTTCTGGGCGCGTTCGGCCTCTTCCGCCTCCGCAAGGGCCTGCCGCCGGGCTTCCTCGTGGCGCCGTTCCCTGTCTTCCACATCCAGGCGCAGCCGTTCCTCCGCTTCACGGCGGGCGGCTTCCGCCTCTATGCGTTTCTTCTCTTCCGCTTCCTGTCTTCCGCGTTCGACTTCTTCACGAGCCTTCAACTCTGCCGCAGCGCGCGCCGTCTCTTCCTCTTCACGGCGCCGGTTTTCGTCTTCAACCCGGGCAGCCTCAAGGGCCTCGCGTTGAGCTTCCTCCTCGCGGCGACGTCGCTCCGCTTCCGCTCGGATGCGTGCGTCTTCCTCTTGTGCCTTTCTCTTCGCCTCAGCCTGCGCTGTCTCTTCTTCCTCGCGGCGGCGTTTTTCCTCTTCGAGCCGTGCGGCTTCCTGTGCCACACGCAGCGCCTCCTCCTCAAGACGCTGACGTTCGGCCTCCACGCGAACACGCTCCTGCTCGAGCGCTTTTCGCTCGGCCTCGGCGCGCAGCCGCTCTTCTTCCGCAAGACGGGCTGCCCGCTCGGCTTTCATCCTGGCTTCCTCTTCCTGGCGGGCACGTTCTACTGCGGCAGCCTTGGCTGCCGCTTCCCGCGCTGCCTTCGCCTCCATCTCCCTTTTCGCCTCCGCCTTCATGCGCTCTCGCACTAGGCGTTCCTCTTCAAGCCGCGCCAATTCGCGCGCGGCAGCTGCAGATTGTTCCTGCAATTCCCGGCGCGACTTTTCGGCAGCCGCTTCGCGGGCACGCTGCTCTGCCTCGTGCTGAGCCTTTTCTTCCACTTCGCGCATTGCACGGAATTCCGCCTCCAGGCGCGCACGTTCCCGTGCTTCCGCCTCTGCCGCTGCCTTGCGCTGCGCCTCTTGGCGCGCCTGCTCTTCGGCAGCAATCCGTTCGCGCTCAAGCCGTTCGGCCTGCGCCTTGCGCTCCGCCTCACGGGCCGCTTCAGCTTCCGCCAGATGCCGGGCTTCCTCTTCGCGTCTTGCTCTTTCTTCTGCGTGTCTTTTCGCAGCTTCGGCTTCCCGCGCGGCTTCGATCTCCTCTTCCCGCCGGGCCTTGGCATCAGCCTCTTCGCGAAGGCGGATATCGGCCAGCTCGCGTGTATCGGGCCCGGTGGCGGTACCTATCTGCGGCGAACGCAACATGATCGTGTTTCTCGCGCTGTCGACCGGAAGACCGCCGATGGTCGCCGGCTCCCGCGTCGACTGGGCCGCGGCATCCTCGGATGCCTGTGCCTGTACGGCCTTGATATAGGCGCTCATCGTCAACTGGTTGAGCGTCTGCTGAAATTTTCCAAGCGTAGTGAAATCGAGATCGTCCGCACTGCTGGGCTCCACCACTTGCGGGCGCGGGGCCGCCTTGAACTCACGGATGTAATCCTGGGAAAGCAACTGCTCGAAGAATCCCATCAACTTGGACTGGGCCACGTCGTCCAGGCGCTGCCCGATTTCACCGACTGTCGCCTGGCCATCAACCTCCTTCAGCACCTTGCGCAAGGTGCGGGAGAGCGCCTTCGTTTTTCCGGTGGATTCTCCGAGGCCCTTGGCGGTCTTGGTAAAGACGGTATAGCTTTCCATGCTCGATCCCGAATGCCCTGCTCATGACAAGAGCGGAGCGCAACGAAAGAGGAAGGCCGGATAAGGCGGCCTGTCCGCACAAATGATAAAAAGACAAGAATGAAGATTACGCGGAAACGCGCATCTGCATCAAGCGATTTTGCCCACTTTGCACCTTTTAAGGAATAGGCAAATTTGTAAAGAGGTATGAATGCGACGCATTACCTTCCGCCCCTGGCAGCCAGTATGCCGCGGCGTTCCAGTTCAATTTTAATGATGTAGCGCTGAATTGCGACTCCCGTAGCCGGCGGAAGGTTTTCAAACGACAGGCCGATACGGTGACGCGGCGCTTCCCGGTGTTCCCCTTCCGGCGTTATGTGACGCACGCAAGCGGAACAGTTGATCAGCCGCTGCCGGCCCATCGGAATTTCCATCACGATCAAAGGCAGCAGCTCGCTCACATCGAATTCGGGAGTACCCGTCAGTGTCAGTCCCACACCACCCACACTAAGATCATGTCCGGGCCATTCACCCAGGCTCTTGCCGCCGCTTCCCATCAGCTTCACCATCATGGGCTTCGCAACCGGCAGGAGAATCCGATAGCTCTCCCGACGTTGCAGGCGTACTACGCGCTCGGGAAGCAGGGCTTCAAACGCATCCGCACCGCCCCAAGAGATAGGCGCGGCCTGGCCGCTCGAGAACTGCACGCGCACCCCGTCGAGCCGCCCGACAAATACACAGCTCGAGCTTCTGGGCAAACGGCGATTCGCCTTTTCGTCGCCGCTCAGGTCGAATACCAAGCCATCCTGCCGAGCCTCGAGCAGGGTCGTGACGATGAAGTCGCTGCCGCCATTGAAATAAACAGTCAATGTTTCCCGCCGATGAATAAGATCGTTCAATACATTCAGGATTTCCATCCTGCCGAGCAGGAAGAAACGATCTTCGATTTCGTCGTCAGAGAGTGAAGGTGTCATATCCGGCATGGCGCCTGCCGGGCACCGATCCTGCTGTAGCCAAGCACGAACTTAAGCTCCATCGCTGCCGTCGCTTTCGTCAGTTTCGACCTGCCGACGTTGGAGTTCGTTTTCGAGCACGAAACGCTGAACCCGCCCCCGCATCTCTGCGGCTGGTTGAAGAAACGCCAAACCTATCCGCGCGAGGTCATCGTCCTGGATCGTCAGGTGCCGCAAGGCGACGGCACAGTCAATATCGCCGAAGGGCGCGACCGTGAATCGGACTCGCTCCACCCGGAATGCCATGGCTTGCGCCCACCCCGTGTCGGCGATGATGCCGAGGCCGCCGGCACTGAGATCGCGCAGACGCTGCTCGCCCAGAAGCGCGCCGTCCGCATCAAAGAAAGCGATGCTGATGACATGACCTTCCGCTATCCAGGTGCGGAGGCTTTCCTGCCTTTGCAGACGTGCCACGCAATCGGGTAATGCTGCGCGGTAAACCGGCCTGCCATCCCACTTGACGCTTTCCACGCCGGCACAATGAAACTGAACGCGGATGCCGTCGGGGCGAGCGATGAAGGCAAGGGTTGAAGGAAGCGCCGATTTGGGAGGAGAAGCGTCGGGCGCCACATCGAAGATCACGCCGCTGCGATTGACGTCGAGCAGCGTAGCCTGCAGCAAAGGTTCTTCGCCCTCGTGGCCGATTTCCAGTAATTCGCCGCGATAAACCAGCTCGCTCAGCACCCCCTGAATTTCCATGCGCCCGCGCACGAAATACCGCTCGTCTATTTCTTCAAGGTTTGGAATGCTGCTCACATTGGCCTCTGTAGCGGAGCTGCAGATTGTTTTTCTGCCTGCTATGAGTCTAGCAGGGAACCTTCAATATGGAAACGCTCCGGCAAACTTCATACCACAGGCACGAAAAACCGCTTGCCAAGCTCTTCCTCGATGCCGAGGTCGCGCAGTATCTCCTGCATGCGCTGGGCAGGGCGGCGCCCCGGCAGATCCTTATAGCTGGCGATGATCAGTTCATTCTTCATCGAATGCTCCCACCCGACCAATTCAGTGACGTTGACATGATAGCCATGGGCTTCGAGCTGAAGGCAGCGCAGCACATTGGTGACTTGACTGCCGAATTCACGTGTGTGCAAGGGATGGCGCCATAACTCTGTCAGCGCATCCCGACCCAGGCTGCGCCCTTTGTTCTTGCGAAGCACGGAAGCCACTTCAGCCTGGCAACAGGGCACGAGAACCATGAACTTCGCTCGCTTCTCTAACGCAAAGCGGATGGCATCATCCGTCGCGGTATTGCAGGCGTGCAGGGCTGTGACGACGTCCGCCTTTTCGGGAAGCACGGTCGAGACAATCGAGTCAGCGACCGAAAGATTCAGAAAAGACATGCCTGAAAACCCGAGGCGCGCCGCCAGTTCGCGAGACTTTTCCACCAACTCCTCTCGCGTCTCTATGCCGAAAATATGCGACCCGCTCGGCAGTGCCTTGAAGAACAGGTCATACAGGATGAAACCGAGATACGACTTGCCTGCCCCGTGATCCACCAGCGTCACTTGCCCTTGCTCTTCCAGTACGGACTTCAACAGGGGCTCGATGAACTGGTAGAGGTGATAGACCTGCTTGAGTTTGCGCCGGCTATCCTGATTCAACTTGCCCTCGCGCGTCAGGATGTGCAGTTCTTTTAGTAACTCCACAGACTGTCCGGGCCGTATTTCAGAAATGGGATTTTGTTTATCTTGCTTCATGAAAGTCTTCATTCACGTTTCCGGCATTCATCGTATGCGGAACTAATTTTGTGATCGAAATGTCAAGCCTCACATCTTACGCTTTACGCGGAATGCACGAGTATTGGCCTTGAATTTTCAAAGTGAGGGGATCATGTCCGCCTTCCTGATTTATTCATTGCAATCAATAACTTTCCCACAGGAGGTAATGAAATGAAGAAAGTTCTGCTTTGCGCCCTGCTGTCCGGCGCCACCTTGTCCCCGCTTGCTGCCAACGCGGAAGGAGGCTATGTCGACATCGGAGTTGGCCAGTCCCGGTACACGTACGACAATGACGACTTCAATCTGACTTCCGGCGATGATAATCCGACAGCGTACTCGATCGCAGCAGGCACCCGTTTGAACCAAATATTCGGTGCGGAAATCGGCTATACGGATCTCGGCGAGATCGACCAGAACTATACCTATGCCGGTGGTACGCTATCCACAGGCATCCAGACCCGCGCGCTTCACTTGGCAGGTACTGCCACCGCATCGCTGTCGGACGAATTCAGCGTATTCGGCAAACTTGGCGTGACACGAAACCGCACGAAAGGAACGGCAAACTCTGCCACGCTGAATGTGAATGACTCTGTCAACAAGACCGGTTGGCTTGCCGGCGTCGGCGCAGCCTATCACTTCACACCCGCCCTCGCCGGCACCGTCGGATATGACTATTTCGATCGCGCAGTAGACAACGATACGCACATCGGAAAATGGTCCTTGGGCCTGCGTATGGGATTCTGAACGATTCCACTCTCTTAAAAGCCGGCAGCAGCCGGCTTTTTTTATGCCGGACGCGTTCAAAGTAGCGCGCGCGACCGGCAAAGGTGCAGGTTGAAGTATCATCTACGGTCGTTTCGGGAGCGGCACCAGACTACCGGCTTTTCCGGCGCGCGCCCCGAGTCATTTTTTTGGTGTTGCAGGCGCTCCTGGCGACATAGTGAATCGCCTATCCGCGCAACCGACAGAATCCTTTTGTTCAAGCCGATCCATCGGCCACATTGTAAATACATGACTTCGAACACCGCAAGATATCCCGCAAAAGGCAGCCTCGCGACATTGGGGCATCTTGCACCTTTCCTGAAGCCCTATCGCAGGCAGTTCATACTGGCCGCCCTCGCGCTATTGCTTGCCGCTGGTTCGGCGTTGGCAATTCCGATCGCCTTCCGCCAGATCATCGACCTTGGCTTCGGCGCCGCAGGTACGGCAAGTGCAACGCACATCGACAGATATTTCCTGGCGCTGTTCGGCGTTTCGCTACTGCTGGCAGTTGGTACTGCGGCGCGCTTTTACATGGTGTCCTGGCTCGGCGAACGCGTGACCGCCGATCTCAGAAGCGCGGTATACAGCCACGTCGTCACGCAAAGTCCCGAGTTCTTCGAAACCACGCGCACCGGCGAAGTGCTGTCTCGCCTGACCACCGACACCACGCTGGTCCAGACGCTGGTCGGCACCAGCGTGTCGCTGGCCCTTCGCAACGCCCTGCTCTTCGCCGGCGGCCTGCTGATGCTCTTTATCACCAGCCCTACGCTGTCCTCGATCATCATCGTCACGCTGGCAGCGGTGGTCTTGCCGATCGTCTTTTTCGGACGCCGTGTGCGGCGCCTCTCGCGCGATTCGCAGGACCGCATCGCCGACGCCTCCGCGGTAGCAGGCGAAATCCTGAATGCGATGCCGATCGTACAGGCCTATACGCAGGAAGAGCAGGAAAGCAGGCGATTTGCTGCTTCGGTGGAAAGTGCTTTTCGCACGGCCATGGCGCGCATACGCGCCCGCGCGTCGCTGACGCTGCTTGCCATTCTCCTGATCTTCGGCGCCATCGTCTTCGTGCTCTGGCTGGGCGCACATGCCGTGATGCAGGGCGAGATGAGCGGCGGCGAACTCGGTCAGTTCATATTGTATGCGGCGTTGGTGGCCGGAGCGGTTGGAGGCCTGTCGGAGGTGCTGGGCGATGCGCAACGCGCCGCGGGAGCTACGGAACGTCTGCTGGAACTGATGTCTGCCCGCTCGCCCATCGAGGCACCCATAGTGGCACGGCAACTGCCACCTCGTGCCGGCAACGGCGCGTCGCTCAGTCTGGAGAACGTCGGCTTCCGCTATCCATCAAGGCCCGACACCGCCGCACTCGAAGATCTGACGCTGAATGTCCGCGCGGGCGAGACGATTGCCGTAGTCGGTCCTTCTGGAGCAGGAAAGACGACGCTGTTCCAGCTCCTTCTGCGCTTCTATGATCCCCAGCAGGGAAGCATCCGGCTGGAGGGCGTAGACATCCGCGAACTCGGTCTCCACGACCTGCGAAAAGCCATCGGCATCGTGCCCCAGGACACGGTGATTTTTTCAGCCGACGCCCTGGAAAACATCCGCTACGGGCGCAGCGATGCAAGCGATGAAGAAGTGGTCGCCGCAGCGAAACTGGCGGCGGCGCACGAGTTCATCGAGCGGCTGCCGGAGGGCTATCATTCCTTCCTGGGCGAGCGCGGCGTGCGCCTGTCCGGCGGACAACGGCAGCGCATTTCGATTGCCCGCGCCCTGCTGAAGAATCCTCCGCTGCTGTTGCTCGACGAAGCGACCAGTGCGCTGGATGCGGAATCGGAAAGACTGGTTCAAAGCGCGCTCGAAGCCGCGATGGTCGGCCGCACGACGATCGTGATTGCGCATCGCCTGGCCACCGTGCAGCGCGCAGACCGCATCGTTGTAATGGAACATGGTCGAATTGTTGAAACCGGCACCCATGCATCGCTGGTCGCGCAAGGCGGTCTGTATGCCAGCCTGGCCGCCTTGCAGTTCGATCTGCGGCCGGAATAGACCGGCATTCGGCCTCAGCGCATCAAGCCGAGCGAATAACGCAGGTAATCCCACAGGCTGCGACGCCTGATCCATCCACCGATGTAACGCCTGATCATTGCGCGTGCCCGCTCATCGACATTGGTGAAGTTGACGCCGAAGGAATCGCTGCGCACGTGCTTGATGCGCCCTTCAAGCGACACGTGCTTGCCCACCGGCGGCGGCAGGGAAATGATGAAGGATACCGGCTGATCGACATGACAGCCGCTGAAGCGGTGAGGCACGGTGATCCTGATGCCGGCCTCGCTGATGTCCACCGCTTTGACAATCTCGATAAAACCATCGCCGTTAATATCGACTTTGACTGGTTCGTCGAAATCGGGCTTCACGCGCAAGAACCGCCGCATGCTGCGCTTATCCGCCTTCGCTTTCATTTTTCCACCCTGATTAAAACTGAGCATCATAGTTTCTTATAATCACTATCCAACATGAATGATGCATTAGCAAGGAAGCTCGTAGCAAGCTGTGCGCATTTAACCAAATTTTGCATTCAGGCTGATCGTAGCGCGAAGCTGACGCCGGATTTCCAACAATTCGCCGATATTGAAGATGTGTGGCATGTCCCGAAGCGGAACATGAAGTCAATGAAGCTCCGGAAAGTAGGTCAGACCGCGAGCGAATGAATGGACACGCCGGCGGACCGGTAAAATAGCGCCTTCACTGAAAGAAGACGTCATGCGCCAATACCTCGATCTGATGCGTCATGTGTACGAACATGGCACTGAAAAAACCGACCGCACCGGCACCGGCACGCGCTCGGTCTTCGGCTACCAGATGCGTTTCAACCTTCAGGAAGGCTTTCCGCTGGTGACCACCAAGAAGCTTCATCTGAGATCCATCATCCACGAACTGATCTGGTTCCTTGCCGGCTCCACCAACATCAAGTACTTGAAGGACAACGGCGTATCGATCTGGGATGAATGGGCCGATGCCGAAGGCAATCTTGGGCCGGTCTATGGTTATCAGTGGCGCTCGTGGCCCGCGCCGAACGGCGAGCATATCGACCAGATTACGCAGGTGATCGACCAGATCAGAAACAATCCCGATTCGCGCCGCCTCATCGTATCGGCTTGGAATGTAGCGGACATTCCTCGCATGAAGCTGCCGCCCTGCCATGCGTTCTTCCAGTTCTATGTCGCGGACGGAAAACTGTCTTGCCAGCTGTATCAGCGCAGCGCGGACATCTTCCTCGGTGTGCCTTTCAACATCGCTTCCTACGCATTGCTGACTCATATGGTGGCTCATCAAACTGGCCTGGAAGCGGGCGAGTTCATCTGGACGGGCGGCGATTGCCATCTGTATTCGAATCACTACGAGCAGGTCCGAGAACAGCTTTCACGCGCACCCTTTCCGCTGCCGAAACTGATCATCAAGCGCAAACCTGATTCCATCTTCGGGTACCAATTCGAAGACTTCGCAATTGAAGACTATCAGCACCATCCGCATATCAAGGCACCGGTGGCGGTGTAGACATGTCGGGCCTAGTCATCGGCTCAGGCCCGCATTTCAGCTGCTTTATAGGCGCATAGCATTCTGACTCAACCATTGATCTGACCGATGCAACCCTGCCTCACTCTCATCGTCGCCATCGACGCCCATCGCGGCATCGGCGTGAACAACACGCTGCCTTGGAGGCTGCCCGAAGATCTCGCGCACTTCAAGCGGACCACATCCGGGCATACCGTCATCATGGGACGCAAGACCTTCGACTCGATCGGCCGTCCTTTACCCAACAGGCGCAACATCGTCATCACGCGAAATTCGGATTGGCGCCACGAAGGCACCGAAACGGCAGGCTCCATTGAACAGGCAATCAAACTTGCCGGTGCCGAGGATGAAATTTTCATCATTGGTGGAGCCCAGATCTTCGCCGATGCATTGCCGCTGGCAGGCAAGCTGATCGTGACCGAAATCGACACGGGTTTCGACTGCGACACGTTTTTCCCCGAAATTAACCGCAGTGTGTGGAAAGAGACGGCTCGCGAAAAACACCGATCGGAGCAATATGACTGCGGTTTCGACTTTGTGAGCTATATCCGCAACCCCGCTTGAGCTCGGCCGGCACGACAACGGTACGTGCGGCAAGCGGTTCCCGATGTCGATCGACGACGAGGAATTCGGCGGCGGCTCCTCCGAGGAAACCGATGTGGCATTGAAATCTTTGCGCGCCTTTGTTGAAGAAATCCGCTACAAGAATGCCGACATTCCGATTTATCTTTACGGCGAAACCCGCACCTCACGCCACATTCCGAACAATATCCTGCGCGAGCTGCACGGCTTCATCCATATGTTCGAGGACACGCCAGAATTCGTCGCGCGCCATATCATCCGCGAAGCGAAGTCCTATCTCGACGGCCTGGCGCCCCCATTCTTCCGCGCGCTGGTGCATTACGCGCAGGATGGCTCCTATTCTTGGCACTGCCCAGGCCATTCGGGCGGCGTCGCGTTCCTGAAGTCGCCGATTGGACAGATGTTCCACCAGTTCTTCGGCGAGAATATGCTGCGCGCCGACGTCTGCAATGCAGTGGAAGAACTAGGCCAACTGCTGGACCATACCGGCCCGGTGGCCGCCTCGGAGCGCAATGCCGCGCGTATCTTCAACGCCGACCATTGTTACTTCGTGACCAACGGCACGTCCACTTCGAACAAGATGGTCTGGCATTCCACGGTTGCTCCGGGCGACATCGTGGTGGTGGACCGCAACTGCCACAAGTCGATCCTGCATTCGATCATCATGACCGGTGCGATTCCAGTGTTCCTGATGCCGACGCGCAACCATCTAGGCATCATCGGTCCGATTCCGCTGGACGAATTCAAGCCCGAGAATATCGAGAAGAAAATCGAGGCCAATCCCTTCGCACGTGAAGCAAAGAACAAAAAGCCGCGCATTCTCACCATTACGCAATCCACCTATGACGGTGTGCTATACAACGTGGAAACCCTGAAGCAGATGCTGGACGGCAAGATCGATACGCTGCATTTCGACGAAGCCTGGCTGCCGCATGCAACCTTCCACGAGTTCTACAGAAACATGCACGCCATCGGCAAGGATCGCCCGCGCCCGAAGCAATCATTAATCTTCTCAACGCAATCGACACACAAGCTGCTGGCCGGCCTGTCGCAGGCGTCCCAGATCCTGGTGCGCGATTCGGAAACCGTGCGGCTCGACCAGGACACGTTTAACGAAGCCTACCTGATGCACACTTCAACCTCGCCTCAATACGCGATCATTGCCTCCTGCGACGTCGCCGCGGCAATGATGGAACCGCCGGGCGGCACTGCGCTGGTGGAAGAGAGTATTTTGGAAGCACTGGATTTCCGCCGGGCGATGCGCAAGGTCGATCAGGAATGGGGCCAGGACTGGTGGTTCCAGGTCTGGGGTCCGGACAACCTCTCGGAAAACGGCATTGGCACGCAGGACGACTGGATGATCCGTGCGGAAGATGAATGGCATGGCTTCGGCAAGCTGGCCCCCGGCTTCAACATGCTTGACCCAATCAAGGCGACGATCGTCACGCCCGGCCTTGCGCTGGACGGCAAGTTCGGCGAAAGCGGCATTCCGGCTTCGATCGTCACGAAATACCTGGCCGAGCACGGCGTTATCGTTGAGAAGGCTGGTCTGTACTCGTTCTTCATCATGTTTACGATCGGCATCACCAAGGGCCGATGGAACACGCTGGTGACTGCCCTGCAGCAGTTCAAGGACGATTACGACAAGAACCAGCCGATGTGGCGCATCCTGCCGGAATTTACTGCCGCCAATCCGCGCTATGAGCGAATCGGTCTGCGCGACCTGTGCCAGCAGATTCACGACATGTACAAGTCCTATGACGTGGCACGCCTGACGACTGAAATGTACCTTTCCGACATGCAGCCGGCGATGAAACCTTCCGATGCCTTTGCGAAAATGGCTCATCGGGAAATCGAGCGCGTGCCCATCGAGGAACTGGAAGGCCGCGTCACTGCAATCCTGCTAACCCCCTATCCTCCCGGCATACCCTTGCTAATTCCAGGCGAGAGGTTTAACCGGACGATTGTGGACTACTTGCGCTTTGCTCGTGATTTCAATGAGAAATTTCCGGGATTCGAAACCGACGTACATGGCTTGGTGACAAGCGACACCGGCGGCAAGCGCGGCTACTTTGTGGATTGCGTGCGTTAGACAATGAGGCGGGTAGGGGAAAGTTGCAAAACTGTCAGCACAATCCGAGCAAACTAAATTTATCAGGTCTAAACCTCAAGGTATTCTCAAGGCTTACTCAAAATTGCCCCAAAATGCCCAAGAAGTGCCATTAGTCACATTGACCATGAGGAGGCAGGCAGCTAACCTGTATTTGTCTCCTCAATTCGTATGAATTGGGTTTAGCCCGCTAAACGAAAGTTTAGCGGGCTTTTTTCTTTGCAGGGAAGCATCGGGGTTTCGAACGACCGTTTTATTTTAACCTGAAAAATAAACGGGGAATGACCTGGAAGATATATGGGGCTAGAGCCTATTGATTATAGGAATTGCGTTTTCTCAACAGGTTTCGGGCTTGGCGTGCCAGTTTGACCACCTTTAGCGCAAACACAG
>JAQSWC010000319.1 GCA_029266815.1 Paucimonas sp. | reverse complement strand
AAGCCCGCTCATCGGTTCCTGCAGCAGAAGCCATGCCGCAATCGTTGCAGTCAACGGCTGGATCAGCAGACTCACCGACGACAGGGAAGCCGACAGATGCGCCATCGCATAGGCAATCACGGTTTGCCCGCCGATCTGTGCAATGAAGGCAAGCCCGAACAAGGGAAGCCATCCCGCGGGCGAGACTGGAAAGAACGGTCCGCTCGACAGCAGCGCGAACGGCAGCAGGGCTAGTGCGGTAATGGAGCTGCTCCACGCCATCAACCGCGCCGTGGAATACGTGTCGCGCGCATCCTTGATGGCCAACTGGTAAGCCGCATAGAACACGCCGCTTGCCAGGCCGAAGCCGTCACCCAGCAGCTTGTCGGCGGCCGGAATGAATCCCACCGTCGTACCGACCAGCATGGCAGCACCGAGCAACGCAACAGTCATGCCGATAAGGAACACGCGGCTGAAACGTACCTTGTGCACCTGCCATAACCACAGTGCAATGAAGATGGGTGCGCAATTCGACAGCAGTGTGGCATTCGATACGGTCGTGTAGTGGAGCGACAAATGCCAGAACGCCATGTCCCCCGCAAAGAACAATCCTGCATAGGCCAGGCCGTGCGTATAGTCGATGCGCTTGCCCGTTGCCCCGTCCACCTTTGTCGAGGACAGCGCCCACATCCACAGCAGCGGCGCCGCCAGCGCCATGCGCCAGAACGCCGATGCGATCGGATTGACGTCCGACAGGCGCATGAAGATGCCCGCAAACCCGATCGCCGTACCGCCACACAACAAGGTGGCGAATGCAGCTAAGGGGAAAGACTTGGTAGACATGCGCGGATATCGGGAAATTGGTGCGAAAACACGGACATTGCAGGCGACAACACGAAGTGTACCGGGAAGGCAATGAAGACGTTTGGTTGCACCGGCTGCGGTGCAGCCTCCGGATTTGCCTGCCTTATATCATCGTCGTGCTTGCTAATCCCTGCTACGCAGGTTTGGTACCTGCTTGCCACTCCTCGCGCAAGAGCGAGAACATGCGAACATCATGGAATCTGTTTTTCCAGAACCCATATTGACGAAGTATTCCTTCTTCGGAAAAGCCCAGCCGTCGCAACAACGCGATTGACCGATTGTCTTTTCCGGAGCTTTTGCCAGGCAGATTACCCACCTGAGGCTACCGCCATCCTGTAATGCATTGCGACGGATGTTTTCCGCGACGAGCTTGTTTGCCTGTTCCACATTTGAAAAAGTTGCGAGGTCGTAGAATTCCGTTACTCGATCATCGGAAAAGATTTCAAAAACTGCGTTTGCATCCGCCTCAATGAAATTACGGAGGATGAGTCGTTCAGTTGCGATTTGGGGAAATGGGCTCACAGGAAGCTAAAGAGACTGCTTATGATTCAAACGTTTTCGGCAATAGTTTTTTAGATTTCTTTAGGAAGCTGCACAAAAGGTCCGACATTTCCAGCTCGCGCCACTTCTGACCTTTTAATTCAACAGCTTACGCACCGCATCAACGTGTTAGCTCGCCAGCGCCGCAGGTGAAAGTGTGGAGCGTCATGTTATACGTTGCCACTACTCATCCAATTTATCAATCACTCCTTGATCGCCTAGTTCCGGGCCCACGTGCACCCTTACTTTTCTACCGCCAGCTCCCAGCCCTAGCTCAAGGAATACTCGCTCCTCTACCTGTGACAAACCACCCTCTGTCATCTCCACTGGATGTACTAGCAGAGTCGGAGCCGGCGCAAACAAAGCCTTGGTACTCACGTCTTTTATGAGCTTCTTGAGTAATTTTTCCGCAACGGCGAAATCCCCAACGAGTAACCTATACGACGTAAATGGCTGTTCAGAGACAGCCTCCACATTCATATCTTTACGGATCAACCGCACTACGATCCGATTTTTATATATCCGTACGTAGACTTCGGATCTGAAAAGACCTGAAAGCAATTTTCCCTCTGTACTTACGTATAACGTCCAGGTTGACCAGCGTCGTAGACGTCGGCGTCGAAATGCGTGTTAGGTGTTGTTCTACGAAGTGACATGTCTAGTTCTATTTTTTAAAATAAATCTGCATACTGCAACGACAACCATAAGCCCGGCGAAGGGCACGCCGATGAACAAAAACAGCAGTTCGGGGTATGACTCATTCGGTCGCCCACTGAGAATCCAAACGATAGGTGTCGTCGCAAGAGTTAACATCACTCCCAAAAAAATGATGCTGACCAAAATAGACCGGCCACCAGGCCTTCTCCAAACTCGCCACTTCATGTTCGTGAGCTTTCCATCAGCCTCACAGTTAAGCCATGCGCTGACACTACAATAGTTCGATTTTGTACGTTACGTTTGCCTCTGGCACCCCACGTTGGTCGGCCAGCATCTGTTCACTTAATTTCTCGGAAACTCGTGACGGAATAGCGGACACTATAATCTGTCCTTGTCCTTGAGGAATTGATATATATTTCCTCAGGGTAACCTAGTGCGGGATTGAATCGCACTCGTAACTCCGGCGGACGCTCTGCTCGATTTGCGCGAATGGTTTCGAACATTTGCGGCACCGACCCCAACTGCAGCGCCATCTTCGCCTCAACCCTACAATTTCCGAATTTCACCGCTCGCCCGCTTCGTACTTCAACATTGATGGTGGTGCCAGTCGAGCAGGGAGTGCTTTCGGACAGGGATCCGACATCTAGCTCGAAATCATAATTTTGAATTTGCTTGGCTCGCCATTTCGACTCAGCGGCATCAATTTCACTCAACGGAACCAAGTGAGAACAAGCCCCTAGAAATGATAAAAATGTCGCTGCTAATATCAAACGTCTCATAAGGCGTCCTAGCGTCTTATTGACCGGCGCCGAATGGCGTCGGAGTCGAATTACATGATACTGATTGAGGCCCCACAGTCCGCGGGCTTGGCAGGCATCGCCTACCATCCTAAGTGTGACTAATCACGAATGGAAAGGGGACCTCACATGCAATTCTATACTACCGAACATGACTACTATTGCGGCATCGACCTGCATGCCCGCACCATGTATGTCTGCATCATCGACAGCAAAGGCAAGATCGTCGTTGAACGCAATATGAAGTCTGCGCCAGAACCGCTCTTGGCCTTCATTGCCCCGTATCGCTCCAATCTCGTGGTTGGCGTCGAATGCATCTTCACCTGGTACTGGCTGGCCGACCTGTGCGCACGCGAACAATTGGCCTTTGTCCTGGGCCATGCGTTGTACATGAAAGCCATCCATGGCGGCAAAGCCAAGAATGACCGCATCGATGCGCAAAAGATTGCGGCATTGCTGCGCTCAGGCATGTTCCCCCAAGCTTACGTCTACCCTGCCGACATGCGTGCCACCCGGGACCTGATGCGCCGGCGGAACCACTTGATGCGAAAGCGGGCCGAGCTCTTATCGCATATTCAAAATACCAATAGCCAGTACAACCTGCCCGAGTTCGGCAGCCGGATTAGCCGGCCTGCAGACCGGCAGCGATTGGATGTGGCGGAGCGCTTCAGTGATCCGCAAGTCAAAAAGAGCGTTGAATTCGACTGCGCCCTGATCGACTTTTACGATGAACAGTTGCCCAAGCTGGAATGGCATATCCAGACCTGCGCAAAAGAGCACGATCCCAAAGGTCTTTCCCTTCTTAAAACAGTGCCAGGCATTGGCAATATCCTGGCGTTGATCATCCTGTATGAAATCCATGACATTGCTCGCTTCCCAAGCGTACAAGACTTCATGTCGTATTCGAGGTTGGTGAAATGTTCCAGGGAATCAGCCGGCAAGCTCTACGGTCACTCGGGCAGCAAGATTGGCAATGTGCATTTGAAATGGGCGTTCTCGGAAGCCGCAGTCACCTTCTTGCGCGGCAATGAACCAGGGCAGAAGCTGCATCACCGGTTAGTTAAAAAGCATGGCAAGGGGAAAGCCCTGTCGATTCTGGCAGCGAAGATTGGGCGGGCAGTGTATTTCATGCTGTCTCGGGAGCGCGTATTCGATAAAGACAAGTTCTTTGCCGGTTAAGGAGGAAGCGGTGCAGCCAGATGTCTAACTGGAGCCTTTGGGCCGAGCCTATCAACCATCTGCCACTGTATGCGACTTCGAGCGCAGGCAGATGATGGACATGCCCGGCAGCCCGATGTCGTGATTGGCGCGCTGCTTCTCTCCTTACCTGTTATTGCCGGCACCATGGTTTGCTGTAAGCGTGGACTGCCCCTGACCCGAGCTCTTGACTAACTGGATGAGTAATAGCTCAAGCCAACTGACATGAGTGGGCCGGCATCAGGGAACGGATCAATTTCTGGGACGCAGACAACACCTGTCTGCAGCGTCATCGGTGTAATGCCGATGAGGTCGAGCCCCGATAAGTGTTTGGTGCAGGACACGTCCTGTGGCCAGATTTGGAAATCAAGTCGGAAGACGGCAGCAACATGGAGAAAATAAACCACAG
>JAQSWC010000318.1 GCA_029266815.1 Paucimonas sp. | reverse complement strand
GCATCAGCAATTTTCTATTCACATTCATTCCTTTCATCTAATACATACAGCATCAAGCGGCGCGCACATGATACGCAATGATACCTCTCGCATTCCGTGTCCGAGATCCAGTGCAGAACTGTTTTGCGCCGTCGCTCAGGTGGGTGATCTTGATGCTCGTCATGACTTATCTGATTGTCACTATTATTAACAATTTCCCAACAACTTGGCTCCGCAAACGACGTCCAAATCCGTAGACGCACAACTTTGAAGAGGAGGTTTCCATGTTGAAGAAGATGACTTTGATCGCGGCTTCTGCATTTGTTGTTACCGGGCTGATGGGTTGCGAGGTGGAGAAAACCCAAGAGGGACACCTCACGGTGCCGAAATACGAAGTGGAAAAGACACAGGAAGGCAGCGTGAAAGTGCCTGAATACAATGTAGAGACTCCTGACGTGGCGGTCAATGCGGAAGAGCGAACCGTGACGGTCCCTACAGTGAAAACCGAGGAGCGGGTCGTGACGGTGCCGAAGGTCGAGGTGACGCCTGCAAGCGAGAAGTAAGCAGGTATCCCCCGCGCGGCGGTTCCTGAGCCCAAGTTCGGAGTTCATGGAATGCCGTGCGCGCTTCACTGACGCAGCAGCGTGTGCGAGGGCAAGCACGCCGCCGGCCATGGATTCTTGGCTTGTCATTGCGCGCTCCGTAGCCTGAGCGCATTGGCAATGACGGACACGGAGCTGAGGCTCATCGCCAACGCCGCGATCATGGGCGACAGCAATTGTCCGGTAACGGGATAAAGAAGCCCCGCCGCGAGCGGAATGCCCAAGGCGTTATAGACAAAGGCAAATGCGAGGTTTTGCCGCATATTGCGTATCGTCTTCTCAGAGATAACGCGTGCCTTGGCAATTGCGCGCAGATCGCCTTTCACCAGCGTGACATGGGCACTGTTCATCGCTACATCAGTGCCCGTACCCATTGCAATGCCGACATTTGCCCTTGCAAGGGCAGGAGCATCATTGATCCCGTCGCCCGCCATGGCGACCGTCTTGCCTTCCCGCTGCAATCTTTCAACCAGCGCCAGCTTGTCCTGCGGCTTGACTTCGCCATGCACTTCTCTTATTCCGAGCTTTGCGGCCACCGATCTTGCGGTGGTCAGGCCATCGCCGGTCGCCATCACGACCGTCAACCCCGCTTCCGTTAAGGTTGACAAGGCTTCAGGCGTCGTGGCCTTCACTGGGTCGGACACGGCAAGAAGCCCTAGCAGCCGGCGCTCATCCGCCAGGTACATCACGCTCGCGCCTTCGCTGCGCAAGCCCTCCGCCACAGCCTGAAGCGGTCTCCATTCGACACCCTCCGCTTCCATCAGGACAGTGTTGCCCAAGGAAAGGAGCCGACCCAGGACTTTGCCGCGCACACCGATGCCGCTGGAAGACTCGAACGATTCCGGTGTTGACAGCGCGAGTCCCCGGCGCCGCGCTTCATTGACGATGGCCTGCGCCAGCGGATGTTCGCTCCCTTGGTCAAGGCTGGCGGCGAGCAGCAGCACCTCGTCCTCGCTTACTCCGGGCACAGAGGCCACCCGATCGAAAGCGGGTTTGCCCTCGGTGAGCGTGCCGGTCTTGTCGACGATCAGCGTGTCTATTTTTCGGAATCCTTCTATTGCGGCGGCGTCGCGGAACAGGATGCCTTGCGTGGCGGCGCGGCCGGTGGCGGCCATGATCGACATCGGCGTGGCCAGGCCCAATGCGCATGGGCATGCGATGATCAGTACGGCAACTGCATTGATGAAACCATATACCCAGGAGGGCTCCGGACCCAGGAATCCCCATCCGAGCAGAGTCAGCAAGGCAGTTCCCACGACGATGACGACGAAATAGCCTGCCACCACATCGGCCAGGCGCTGCATCGGTGCGCGCGAGCGCTGTGCCTGCGCGACCATCGTCACGATCTGCGACAGCATGGTCTGCGAACCGACTTTCTCGGCCTGAATGATCAGGCTTCCGCTGGTGTTCAATGTGGCACCGATGACGCGATCCTTCGCGCGTTTCGTCACTGGCACCGGTTCGCCGGTCAGCATCGACTCGTCCACCGCACTTTCGCCTTCCAGCACCTTGCCGTCAACCGGCACCTTCTCGCCCGGGCGCACCCGCAAGCGGTCGCCGATGTGAACGTGCGTGAGCGGAATATCGTCTTCACTGCCGTCTATCGCGATGCGACGCGCGGTCTTGGGGGCAAGGCCCATCAGCGACTTGATGGCCGCGGACGTCTGCGAGCGTGCTTTCAGCTCCAGGATCTGCCCCAGCAAAGTCAGAGAAATGATTACCGACGCCGCTTCGAAGTAGACGCCGATCCGGCCATGCTCCATGAAGGTCGCGGGGAATAATCCGGGAGCGATGGTTGCAACCACGCTGTACCCGTAAGCAGCGGCCACGCCGGTGGCTATCAGCGTCCACATATTCGGGCTGCGGTTCCTGACCGATTGCCAGCCGCGTACGAAGAAAGGCCAGCCGGCCCATAGCGCTACCGGGGTGCCCAACGCAAACTCGATCCAGCTTTGCCCGCTCAAACCACGAGGAAACAAGCGATGTCCGGCCATTGCCAGTACGGCGACGATGATGGTCAGCGGCAGGGTCCGCCAGAAACGCCGGCGGAAATCCGCGAGCTCGGGATGCTCTTCCTCATCGAGAGATGGAAGCATCGGTTCAAGCGTCATCCCGCAGATCGGGCAGTTGCCGGGATCGGCCTGCCGGATTTCCGGATGCATGGGGCAGGTGTAGATCGTGCCCTCTGGCGTCGCCGCCCGGCCGCCCGCCATGTCGGGTTCCATAGAGTGCAGGTAGGCATGCGGGTTTTCGCTGAACTTGTGCATGCATCTGGTGCTGCAGAAATGGTAGTCGGCACCCGCGTGGGAAACTACCTTCTCAGGATCGTCCGCGACCTTCATGCCGCATACCGGGTCGGTAAAGGGTTTGTCCAAGGCAGCAGTCACGCGACCGTGCTGAAGATGGCCTTCATGTTCGGTATGGCCGTGATGTTCTTCATGACCGGATGGCGAGTGAGGGAAGGGTGGTTCGTTCATGAACGCACCGGGCAGCCGAACAAGATAAAGACAGATTCGCGGGGGTAAAAATCTCGCCCGTATGCCGGCCGCAGTGCGGCAAGCCGGTGGGCATGCCGCGTGGCAGTAGCATCATAAGTCGGCTTCAAGGCATTATCCTTTGCGAACGTCGGATACCTACGCGACAGGCAGGTGCACGGTCACGGTGACCCATTGGTATTCATGCGCAATACGGCCTTGGTATTCGGAGCCCCATACTATGAAATCAACCGCCCGATACGATTGATTCAG
>JAQSWC010000317.1 GCA_029266815.1 Paucimonas sp. | reverse complement strand
GTGGCAAGCGGAACCAGCACATCGCTCCTGATCGCGTTATCGGCAGCGAACAGGGCAACCACCGTAGTAACTATCAGCAGAGCGCCAATGGATAGCGGATTGGTGCGGCGTGAAAAATAGTACGCAATGCCGCCGAGCAGCAACCAGCCGAAAACCAGCGGCACCAGCATAGGCACCGGCTGAACCGCTCTGGCGTTTTTCAAGTTGTCCAGCGCGACCGCAAGCACGTCCACGCCCGGATAGTCGGCTGCCAGAGGCGTTCGATGGTGATCGAACGCGCTTGCCGTGGAAACGCCGATGATCAGCACCTTGCCCTGAACCGTGTCGCGCAATTTCTGCCGCTCTTCAGGTGTGGCATCCGGCCCCCGTTCATACAGCGCCTTGTACAACTCGCTGTATGGAACATGCATATGCGGCTGCGCCGGCCACCGCATCGTGAACTCCTTTCCTTGCGGAAGAGTTGCGCCGAGATCTTTTGCCACGCGCGCAGGAACGGAGGGCAACTGCCAGTTGTTCACATCTGTCCGAAGCCGGTATCGCCGCAGCACGCCATCGTGGTCATCGGCACGATTGATCAATCCGAGCTGCCAGGCCGAACGTGAGACGGCGTGAGGCAACTGCAGTGACGCAGACGCATTTGCAGCGCCCGGTGTCGCCACGCCGAAGGCGGGAGCAAGTTCACGCAGCGGAAATTTGTCGACCGAGTAGGCTCCGGCATCGCGAGTGTTCTGCAGCCAGGTAGCCGGCAGATACACGTTGGACAGGCCGGCAAGCACCTCCGAAAAGCGCGCATCGCTTTTCGGGCGGCGAATGTCGGGCTCGGTAAAGGTAATGTCAAAGACAACCGCACGCGGACCAAACTCCTGCACTCCTTCGAGAAGGTCTGCATGAATCTCGCGCGGCCAGGGCCAGAGGCCGGCCGCATCCTTCATTGCCTGCATGCTGTAATCGTCGATATCGACGATGACGATATCCGGATCAGCGTGATATTCGTCCGCGTGACGCACCATGTACAGGTCTCCCAGCCGGTGCTCGGTGGTGTCGAACAGATGCAGCGCGAACATTTCCGCGGCCAGTGCAGCGGCGAACACCAGTGCCAGTACAGCATTCCAGCGTCGAAAAAGACGGCGAAAAAAAACGGAGAACGGGCGCAACATGCGGAAAAACCTGCGTGCAGGAAAGGAGCGGCCATCTTAGCGGCAAAGCTTCACCCCCAGCAACATCGGCTTACAAAGCTGCGCTTTTCCGGCAAAAACCCCAAATGAATTAGGGTATAATCCGCGGTTCTGTCCAAAATTTCCGTATCATTTCGTTTGTATACAGGTTTTTGCGGATTCTTTCTCTCTTAGGTTGGTGCAAATTAATTTGGGGGTGGGGATGTCCGATCTGGCTAATTTTGCCAAGCTCGCGCCTTCGGCAGCGCAACTTCCGGTGAACGTCTACTTCGACGATTCGCTTCTCAAAACCGAAATCCAGCAACTATTTCGTCAAGGTCCTCGTTACGTTGGCCATGAACTCATGGTGCCCAATGCAGGCGACTACGCCACGCTGCCATGGGAAAACGAAGGCCGCATGCTGGTTCGCAATCCGCAAGGTATCGAGCTGTTGTCGAACGTCTGCCGCCATCGGCAGGCGAAGATGTTCGACGGGCGCGGCAATGCAAACACCATCGTCTGCCCGCTTCATCGCTGGACCTACGATCTCAAAGGCGAATTGATCGGCGCGCCGCATTTCGGCGAAACGCCCTGCCTCAATCTTTCCAAGACCAAGCTGCAGAACTGGAACGGCCTGCTGTTCGAGCAGAACGGCTTCAATGTCATCGAAAAGATGGCCGGCATGAGCGTCACCAAGGATCTCGACTTCACTGGCTACATGCTGGATCACGTCGAAGTTCACGAGTGCGACTACAACTGGAAGACCTTCATCGAGGTCTATCTTGAGGACTACCATGTCGAGCCTTTTCATCCGGGCCTCGGCAACTTCGTCACCTGCTCGGACCTGCGCTGGGAGTTCGGCAAGGACTACAGCGTGCAGACCGTCGGCATCAATCGCGGCCTGCAGCGCTCCGGCTCGCCCGTATACAAGAAGTGGCAGGAGGAAGTGCTCAAGTTCCGCAACGGCGAAGCACCGCCCTTCGGTGCCATCTGGTTGACGATGTACCCGAACATCATGGTCGAGTGGTATCCGCATGTGCTGGTGGTGTCCACGCTGTGGCCCACCGGTCCGCAGAAAACCACGAACGTAGTGGAGTTCTACTATCCCGAAGAAATCGTGCTGTTCGAGCGCGAGTTCGTGGATGCGGAGCGCGCGGCGTACATGGAAACCTGCATTGAGGATGATGAGATCGCGATTCGCATGGATGCTGGACGTCGCATCCTGATGGAGCGTGGCACTAGTGAAGCCGGGCCTTACCAGTCGCCGATGGAAGACGGCATGCAGCACTTCCATGAGTGGTACCGCTCAAAGATTGCTGTCGATCAGGCCTTGAAAAAAACGGCCGCATAGAAACGCTACGAGGCGGCTTGTCTTGCCGGGAGCAGCTCGCGCAGCTTGTGCGCCAGCTGCTCTTTTTTATAGGGCTTGCCGATCAGCGGCACGTCCGGGTCGAGCATGCCGTTTTTCATGATCTCGTTCTGCGTATAGCCGGAAGTGAAAAGGATCGGCACGCCCGGCCTGATCTGATGCGCCTTCTCCGCCAGCTTGGTGCCGCGCACTGATCCGGGCATCACGACATCGGTGAATATCAGGTCCACCGGCGAGCCGCCCCGCAGCACGTCCAGCGCTTCGTCGCCACTGCCGGCCTCCACCGCACGATAGCCCAATTCGCTCAACATCTCCACCGCCGCAAGCCGCACTTCGGGATCGTCTTCCACTACCAGGATGGCTTCGCTGCCGCCGTCGGCAGCCACGCCGGCGTCCTCCGTTTTCACTGTTTCGCTTTCCAGCGAACGCGGCAGATAAATCCGCAACGTGGTGCCGACGCCCACCTCGCTCTCGATGCGGATATGTCCGCCGCTCTGCTTGGCAAAACCGTAGGCGGTGCTGAGGCCGAGGCCGGTTCCTTCACCCTGGCGCTTGGTAGTGTAGAAAGGCTCGAACGCATGCTCGATCACGTCCGGCGGCATGCCCGATCCGGTGTCGGAAATTTCGATGAGCACATACTCGCCCTTATCGAGATCCGGAAGCAACGCATCACCTTCTGCAATCACCTTATTGCACATCCTGATGGTCAGGCGCCCCGCCTCCTTCATGGCATCACGTGAATTCAGCGCCAGATTCAGCACCACGTTACTCATATCGGCAACCACAGCAATATCGATCGCCGCTCCCATTGCCTGCCTCAGCAGATCGTTCATGTTGTCTATCAGAGCGCGCAAATCTATGACGACAGGCTGAAGCGGCTGCCGTCGCGCAAACGTCAAAAGCTGAGTCGAGAGCTTCGCGCCGCGTTCCACCGCACCCATTGCGCTCTCCAGCCGCTTGTTCGCCTGCGCATCTCCCGTCAGGTAGCGCTGCAGCAGATGAAGGTTCGATGCGATGATCTGCAGCACATTGTTGAAGTCATGCGCGACGCCGCCCGTCAGCTTGCCCACGGCCTCCAGCTTTTGCGCATGATGCAGCGCCGTGCGCGTTTCCTCCAGCGAACGCACGCGTTCCGCTTCCCGCTGTTCCGCTTCCTTGCGTTGCGAAATATCGGAATGCGTTCCTATCATTCGAAGCGGCATGCCTTTCTCGTCGCGCAGTACCACAGTGCCGCGAGCAAGTATCCATCTCCAGCCTCCGTCCTTGCAGCGCATGCGGAACTCCGCAGAGTAGGCGGGAGACTTACCCCTGAGATAAGCGGCAAGGTTTTGCATCACCTTTTCCTTGTCGTCGGGGTGCAGGAGCTTTTCCCAGGATGAACGATGGTTGGGTATCTCCTCCTGCCTGTAGCCGAGCATTTCGCGCCATCGCCGGGAGAACACGACCTCTCCGGTACGCAGGTCGGAATCCCACACGCCGTCACCCGCACCCTCCAGCGCATATTTCCAGCGGAATTCGCTGGCGCGCAGTTCGCGCGTCATGTCCATGGCCAGCGCCAGCGCACGGCGGCGCCCGGTCGCCAGCACCCAGACCAGCAATGCAAGCAGGATGCTGGTAGCAATGCCCGCAATCGCGATGAAGCGCGAATTTTCCGCCGTGATCCTGGCTTCGAAACCCGGCGTAGAGTGAATCGCGATCAGCCAGGGGCGCCCGGCTATGTCAATCTCCCTGCTGGCTGAAAAGAGCGGCGTCGCGCCATCCTTGGGCGCAGGATGGTTCGCATACAGCCTGGCCTGGTCGGACATGTCGCCATTGTCATAAATCGCCAGATGAAGATCCGCGGAGCGTTCGCCCTGCAAGCCTCTCATCAGGTCGTTCATACGGAAAGGCGCCCCCACCCAGCCGAGAATCGCCTGCTGGCGCTGCTCCAGGGTATTGACCGGCATGCCGCGTTTGTAGACCGGCAGGTACATCACGACACCGGCCTGCTCCGCCTGGCCGTTTTCCTGGATCAGCTTTACCTTCCCCGACATCGCTGCCTGCCCGGTATCACGGGCGCGCAGCATCGCAGTCTGCCTGATCGGCTCGTTCAGCATGTCGAAACCGATGGCCCTCAAGTTGAGGCCGGAAAACGGTTCGATGTGAGTGATGGCCGTATAGATGTCGCGCTGGCCGGCCGGTCTGATGGTGTACGCCGGAAATCCTCGTTTGCGCAGCGCCACGATATGGCGGTCTTTGTCGGGCGATTGCACGATGCGCGAAATCGCGAGCCCCTGAATGCCGGGATAATGGTCTGAAAGCCGCAGCGATTCCACATAGAAACGGAACTCGTCATGCGAAGGGTCGATATCGCCGAGCAGGAAACCCTTGGCACCCCGCGCAACCTGTTCATAAGTGGCCATGCGCTGTCCGATGCGCTCTATGGTTTCGCGCGCACGAAAATCGAATTC
>JAQSWC010000019.1 GCA_029266815.1 Paucimonas sp. | reverse complement strand
TGTTCGCCATCATGACCGTACGCGACCTGCCGCTCGAGCAACGCCTGGCGTGGCAAAACCTCTTCCGCCATTACGTCTTCGAGGCGAATGGAGAAACGGCCGCCCACATACCCGAGCATGCACGACGCGTGCTGTCCCCGATGGACGAAGCAGCAGTCCGGGAGATACGCGCGCAACTGCTCAAGAGACTGAATCGTTAGGAGGTACCCGAGTTGAAAAAAGAAGCTCAAGGCAGCGCCGACCGCAAGCCGATAAAACGAATTGTCATCGCTGGAGGCGGTACGGCCGGATGGATGGTCGCAGCCGGCATCTCGAAAACATTTGGCAGGCTGCTCGACATCAAGCTTATCGAATCGGACGAAATCGGTACCGTCGGCGTTGGCGAAGCCACAATTCCCACGCTGATGAATTTCCACAATCTGGTGGAAATCAACGAGCAGGAGTTCATGGCCGCCACTCACGCCACCTTCAAGCTCGGCATCAGCTTCGAAAACTGGCGCAACGTCAAAGAAGACTATATCCACTCGTTCGGCCTAACCGGAACCGACCACTGGACAGCCGGTTTCCAGCATTTCTGGATGAAAGGCCGCGAGCGCAAGCTTGCAGGAGATTACGGCGATTACTGCCTGGAACTCAGAGCGGCGCAGGAAAACCGCTTCGCTCATCTCCCGCGCAACGGCATGAACTATGCCTACCACCTTGATGCCACGGCCTATGCGAAGTACCTGCGGAAATTGAGCGAGCCGTGGGGCGTGAAGCGCATCGAGGGCAAGATCGTCGACGTCAGGACCGATCCTGACTCCGGCCATATCACGTCGCTCAAGCTCGATTCCGGGGTAGACATTGAAGGCGACCTGTTCATCGATTGCACCGGTTTCCGCGCCCTCCTAATCGGCAAGGCAATGGGCGTCGGTTATGAAGACTGGTCGCACTGGCTGTTCAATGACAGTGCCATCGCAGTTCAGACCGCATCCGTCGGCAGCGCCGTGCCGTACACGCGTTCGATCGCGCATGGTTCGGGCTGGCAATGGCGCATCCCACTGCAACATCGCGTCGGCAACGGACTGGTATATAGCAGCCGGTATATCGACGATGAACAGGCAAAACAGACCCTGCTCGACAATATCGAAGGCAAATTGCTGACCGAACCGCGAGTGATCAAGTTCCAGCCCGGTCAGCGTCATCAGACCTGGAAAGGCAACTGCATTGCAATCGGGCTTGCTTCAGGATTCATCGAGCCTCTGGAATCCACCAGCATTCATCTCATTCAACGTGGCACCATTCGGCTTATGCAGATGTTCCCCTCGGAAGGCATTTGCCAGGCAGACATCGATGAATACAACAGGCAGACGGATTACGAGCTGCAGCACATCCGCGATTTCATCATCCTCCACTACTACGTGACTAACCGTCAGGACACCCCGTATTGGCAAGCCTGCCGTAACATGGATATCCCGGAATCCCTGCGTCACCGGATTGAGCTGTTCCGAGAAACGGGCCGCGTATTCCGTATTCCGAACGAACTGTTTGCCGAGAATTCGTGGATACAGGTCATGCTGGGGCAAGGCATCATGCCGAAACGGTACCATCAGGTTGCGGACGTCATGAGCGACGACGAGCTGTCCGGATTCCTCGATTCCATCCGCTCTTCCGTAGACAAGACCGTGATGCAGTTGCCTTCCCATCAGGCTTACGTGGATCAGTACTGCCGCGTGCCCGCCTAGCTTTTCGCACGTTACAAAATGCCGGCAATGTCCCTGCGGGACAGGCCGGCATTTTTTATGCGATCAGTCATCGCAAAAATCTGTTTTCCTTAACCCCGTTGAGCAAACCAATCCGTTATATGGATAGGTGTGGCGCCAAGCAGGCAATTGCCTTTTCAACGGGAGAAACCATGGAAAGCAGTCTTCAATCCGGCAACCGAGAAAAAGACGCCGACGTCATGGCGGAGATGAATGCAACACCCTTGATCGACGTGATGCTGGTGCTGTTGATTATGCTGATCATCACCATCCCGATTCAGAATCATGCCGTCGTTCTCGGCATGCAGGGCGATATCCGTCGACTCGTCGATGCCTCGCCCGATGTAGTGACGATTGACGTCGATTTCGACGGCGCCGTGTTATGGAACGGCAAGGTCATGCCGAGCCGCAGCATTTGGGAAAGCAGGCTGCAAAACATCGGAGCTTTGCCGCTCATGGCGCAGCCCGAGGTCCACCTCCGCCCCAACAAGCTGGTCAAATACAAGGAAGTGGCTGCCGTACTGGCCTCTGCACAGCGACTGGGGGTTGCCAAGATCGGCGTCGTCGGCAGTGAGCAATTCATGTGAGCGGTGCCGACCGGCGCAGGTCAAATCTTCTGGAAGCCGTGACGCCTGACATGCTCCAGCAGCTCGCGGTTGGCCGGTAGTGCCGCCAGCATCCTACGCGTGAGATTCGCAGCCTCGCGGAAGTATCCGTCAGCTTTCTCAATACTGTCCGACTGCCTGCACGCGCAATCTGTCCTGAAGCCCATACCGTACAGAACGTACTGATAGCTGGCTGAAGGAAATACTTCTTCGATGCGGTGCAAGTCGTAGCGCGACGGCGGCACATGGCGCCAAATCATGAGCGATTCGCGCAGGCGCTCGGGCACGGTTTCGGAAGCACGGTTTTCGCGCCAGTAATCGGAGTCCGTGCGCGTCGACAAGACATAGTGCAACTTCAAAAAGTCGATCACCCTCTCCCATCGATAGGTGAAACTGTCGTTGAAGCGGCGCGCCACGATTTCCATCTCTTCTCGGGTTGAAGGCATCTGATCACTCAGCATCGATGCGGACATTTCTACCAGAGCGAGCGCGGAAGCTTCGAGCGGTTCGATAAAGCCTGCAGAAAGGCCAATCGCTACGCAGTTCCGGTGCCAGAATTTGTCGCGATAGCCGGGATTGAAGGAAATCTTTCGCGGCGTGGGAAGGTCGGCAGGGCCGCCCGTCTCGCTAATATAGGCGCGCAGCTCAGTCTCGGCCTCGTTGTCCGATATATGCGCGCTGGAATAGACATGGCCGATACCGCGTCGCGTAGGCAATCCGATGTCCCAGATCCAGCCGCTGCTTTGCGCCGTGGAGGTGGTCTGCGATGCGATCGGAGTGCTTTCGTCAGCATAAGGCACCTGCACTGCCAGCGCGCAGTCGTTGAACAGCACATGTTTTTGAGACTGGAAGGCCACGCCATAGTGACCTCCGAGCAGCAGCGATTGCATGCCTGTGCAGTCCACAAACAGGTCGCCTGACAATGCGCCTCGGCGCTTGGTCTGCAACGAAGCTATGTCACCGTTCTCATGCGAATTGATGCCAACTACATGGTCCAGCACATGCTCTACGCCAAGCCGCTCAACACAATGCTTCCGCAGGAATAGCCCGAATTTACCGGCGTCCAGATGGTAGCCATAGTTGGCGACGGCAGCGTACTCTGGCGTCGTTGCCTGCTTCGGCGCCTTGCCGTTCACGCATAGATGTGGCTGGTAGCTCACTAAATCGGCAAAAGGTATGTCCGTATGCCGTTCCGACCAGGCCGCCACCAGATTGGTCTCGCCATATCCCTGCGGCAGAACGAAGGGATGGAAGTAATAGTCGCTGCCGTCGCCAGTGTTCCATTGATTAAATCTCGATCCCTGCTTGAATGACGCATCGCATTCGCGGAAAAAATCGCTTTCAGACACCCCGATCTTGTGCAGGGTATCTCGCATGCTCGGCCAGGTTCCCTCGCCTACACCAATGATGGCCACATCGGGCGACTCGATCAGTGTTATACGCAATCCGATACTGGAAAGAGGCTGATGCTCTGCGGCGATCACTGCCGCAGTCAACCAGCCGGCAGAGCCGCCACCTACGATTACGATGTGTTTTACCTTTTCGCTCACCACTGCGCCCTTTTATTTCTTGAATGAGACTTGCCGAGTCTAAACGAAAAAGCCGCTGACTAGCAGCGGCTTTTCCTGCTGTGGAATCTTGTGGATTCCACAGTGTCCGTTTAGCTGTTGCCAGCTATCAGAACTTGTAACGGGCGCCGAGCATGTAACGGCGACCTGTTTGGGTGACGAACAGCGCTTGGGCCTGATTACGACCATGGATACGTTGATATCCATCGTTGAGATTGATACCTTCGAACTGGATCGTCAGCTTATCGGTGACGTTATAGCCGACGCTGAGGTCCAACTGACCATAAGCTTCGGTGTAGTTCGGGTTGGGACCCGAACCGTCAAACCTGTTCGACAGGAAGTTGTCACGCCAGTTGTATGCGGCGCGGATAGACCACTTCGCATCTTCATAGATACCAGTCAGGTTTGCCGAGTCGCTGAGGCCAGGCACCGCAAACTGCTCACCAATCGAGTAATTGGCATAGCTGATGTTTGACTTCACGTGAGTCACGTTCGCAGCGATACCAAAGCCCGAATTGCCGAACATATGCTGAACATTCACCTCGATACCGCTGAGGTTGGCGTTCTTCTGGTTGCTGACCGTATCGATGCGGAAGTTTGCAATCGGATCGGTCGGCAGTGCAGAAATCACGCCGGTTGCGTTGCCGTTCGCATCATCCGGTCCACGCGCCACGCCTGCGTCGCCTTCATGGTTACGGAAGATGTAGTTACGGATACATGTAACGTCACCGGTACCACAGCCGTTAGCCAGCGCCTCGTTCCAGTATGTGCCGCCAATCGGAGTACGAAGGTTGAATGGAGTTGCAGTGATTTGCGACTGACCAGGGAAATCAGAAAGTTTCTTCTTGAAAACGCCAACCGAGAAGAAGTTTTGCTTGCCGTAATACCACTCGTACGACAAGTCCATGTTCTTGGCCTTCAGCGGCTTCAAGTTCGGATTGCCTTGTGAGCCACGACCGCCATCCACACGTGCCAAGGTGTCAAGAACCTGTCCGCCCTGGATTTCATTCCAGCGAGGACGGCCAAGAGATTCACCATAGCTTGCACGCAGTTTCGAGTCTGGTGTCAGATCGATGTCAAAATCCGCTGTCGGGAGTACATAATCGTACTTACCGGTCAGCGTTGTGAAGGCAGCAGGGCCGAAGCTTACGGGCAGCTCATTGTTTGCTACCCATGTGATACCCGTTGCTGTCGGAACCAATGCGGACGATACGACATCAGTCTTTTCAAAGCGGGCACCAATGCCGGTGTGGATCGGCAGTGCAGTATCCCAGTCAGTATTAAACTGGACATACGCGCTCTTCGATTTTTCCGTAGTGCGCAGGTCGGTGTCATAGGTAGATTTCGGCATATACAGCGCGGGCAAGCCCGTCGCTTGTGCGGCACGTGCACGAACTTCTTCAAAGTTGAACGTGTAGAACTCATTGAACAAGTTCGGATTGTCGCTGCCCTCGATATTGTCGAAGTACTTACGGACTGACTCACGATGCCACAAGCTGCTGGCGTAATCCGCGCCCGTCGTAGCGCCGCCCCATGTATCGCGCTGCTGGGTCGAGAATGCAGAACGATTGTCCACTTTAGTAGCAGCAACGCCAAAATTCAGCGTGGAAGCTTCCAACAACTTCAGGCTAGCTTTGATCTGTGTTTGATCCACTTCGCTGCGTTGCAGGCCATGCTGAAATACTGAGCCCGTTACCTGTTGAGGTGCTCCAGCAAAGTTGGCGCCTTGAATGCTGAGAACCGGGAAGTCCTTACGGAAGTCAGCTGTAGTTGTGCCACGGCTGAAACTTGCCGTTCCCAACACGTTACTGGAACCATAAGGGCTATCTGGGCTCGATTGTGCAGACGACTTATGCGTGTCGAGCTCGACCTTCAGCTTGTCGGTGACTTTCCATGTGCCGTTGAAGCCAAGCGACTTGTTCTCGTTCTTTACCGCGAACTTTGCACCGCCCATTGCGATATCGCTTGTGGCAGGATTGATGATTTCGGTATAAACCAAAGGCGCAGCTACCGGACCATCAGTCCACGTGCTAGACGACTGGCCAAAGTTGAACCATGCGGACAAGTCCTGGCGGCGGGTCTGCACCTTATTCTGGGAATAGGTATAGTCCAAAGTCGTCGTGATGTCCTTTGTCGGCGCAAACTGGAACACGACTTGGCCGTTGGTACGCTTACGGCTGATGCCATTGAAGTTGTAGTTCAGGTTCTGCGGTACTTGGTACTGATCGGTAGGATCCGGACGGTTCGTGATGTTTTCAGAGCCGGGCGTGCCTGGCTGGGGAATCGTACCCCAGTTGTTCTCGTCGCCGCGGAAGGGGCCACGCCACCCGTTGGAGACTGCTGCCTGGTTGAAGCCGGAGTTACGCTCTTGATAGCTGGCGCTTATTCCAATGCCAAACATCTTGTCATTGAAAGTGTCGCTATAAATGGCGGAGTACTCTGGCGTCAGCGCATTGCGACCTTCGCGTACATCTGCGGGAAGGTTGTTGTTGGATTCGTCATAAACGCCTTTGATGCCGACGCTGGCCTTAAAGCCAGGGTTAGACAACGGACGGGCAGTCATGACGTTCACGGTTGCACCGATACCACCCGTAGGCGTGTCTGCACGTGCCGACTTGTAGACCTGAAGCTGGGAAATTGCTTCCGAAGCCAGGTTGGCGAAATCGAACGAGCGGCCGTTCGAATCACCTGCATTGTTAGTCAGGGTCGAGCCCGGCATCTGGCGGCCATTCAACAGCACGAGGTTCCAGTCAGGACCCACGCCGCGGACGGTAATCTTGGAGCCTTCGCCGCTAGCCGTACGGTCGATCGACACGCCGGTAATACGCTGCAGCGATTCAGCCAGGTTGGTATCAGGGAACTTACCGATATCTTCGGCGACGATACCGTCGACGATACCGTCGGAATTGCGCTTCAGGTTCATCGACGACTGCAAGCTGCGACGGATACCGGTAACGACCACGGTCGAGCTACCGCCGGCGGATGTGGCACCAGCAGAAGCACCAGCTTCTTGAGCATGGCTAGGTACAACGACTGCTGTGAAGGTACCGGCTACTGCCAGGCTCATCAACGTTCGTTTTGTCTTTGGATAATTCATTCTTTCTCCTCGGGTTTTCAAAGTGTCGGTAGCCACCCCCCAGTGGCGCCGTTTGCTGCTACAACTTCATTTACTGCATAAATCGATACTGCTTTTTTACTTCCTCAAACTCAGTTAGCCGTACCTTCAGTGCGATGCAGGTTTGCGTATTTCAATCCAAAAAACAGGATGAACGCGTAGCAAGCTGCCGGCAGGAAGAAGGAAGCTTGCAGGCCGATACTGTCCGCCAGCGCGCCCTGCGCCAGCGGGACGATTGCACCGCCGACGATTGCCATGCACAAGACGCCGGAACCCTGGCCGGTATAACGGCCCAGTCCATGCAATGCCATGCTGAATATGGTGGGGAACATGATCGAGTTGCACAGACCGACTGCCAGCAGCGCCCACATGGCGAGCTTGCCTTCGCTGAAGATCGCGATGAGGATCAATGCTATCGACAGCGCCGCATTGAATGCCAGGGTCTTGCCTGGACTAGCGACGCGCATCACTGCAAAACCGATGAAGCGGCCAACCATGGCGCCACCCCAATAATAGGTGAGGTACTCGGCTGCTACGGCGGGAGCAAGTCCGGCAATATTGCCTTCACCCATGAAATTGATCAGGAAGCTGCCGATGCTGACTTCCGCGCCGACATACACGAAGATGCCGATGGTGCCGAACACAAGGTGTTTGTGATTGAAGAGCGATGTGGTACGTCCTTCTCCGGAAGTGAGGCCATCGTCTGCGTGATCGATCTTCGGCAAACGCACCAGCGCAAACAGGACAGCGAGTGCGATTAGGGTAGCAGCCAGGCCGAGATAGGGGCCTTGGACAGTGGCTGCTTCCGCAGCACGATGAGCAGCTTGTTCAGCCGCCGACATGGCCTCGATCTGTGTCGTGCTGACCGCGGCTCCTGTCAGGATTAGCATTCCGCCGATGTAGGGGCCGATTGCCGTACCCAATGAATTGAATGCCTGCGTCAAAGTGAGGCGGCTTGATGCAGTGGCAGGGTCGCCAAGCACCGTTACATAAGGATTGGCAGCCACCTGCAGGATAGTGATGCCGGAAGCTACGACAAACAACGCAAACAGGAACAGGCTGAAGCCGCTTTGCGAAGCTGGGTAAAACAGTGCGCATCCCGCAGCGGCAGTCAACAGACCCGCCACAACCCCTTTCTGATAGCCGATCTTCTTGATCAACATGCCTGCAGGGATCGAGACGATGAAATAGGCGCCGAAGAAACAGAATTGCACCAGCATGACCTGGGTGTAGCTCAGCGTATAGATTGATTTCAGATGAGGAATCAACACGTCGTTCAACACCGTGATCAGTCCCCACATGAAAAACAGGGCGGTGAGAAGGACTAGCGGGCCGGTATACGAATTGGCTCCGCGGTTCGATGCGGTCGGCATTGCCTCTGCCTTGCTTAGGGTTTGCACGTCAACGGTCTCCATGAATGTGATGTACTGCGCCCGTAATCAGGATCGATTCCGGGAAATTCATTTCAGCTCCTCGCAGCGCACAACGTCTGCATCTTTCTTGGCGCCGACCAGCTCGATATTCGCGAACGACGCGGCAAACGCCGCTTCCGAATTGACGCTGAAAGGCGTGTCGAAAGGTGAAAGCTTGGCTGTCTTTGCCGAGAAGCAGGCCAGCGGCACCTTTATGGTCTGCTTGCCCTTGCCGGCCAGGCGATTGAACAGGCGGGTGGCATCGATGGTCTTCGAGCACGCCGCTCCGCATCCCCAGGTCATGGTCACTTTGCCTTGCGGTGCTCCCGAAACAATGGTGTCGAATTTCAGCGTGTCGGCGTAATCCGGCAAATGACGCGGGGAAGCTGAACGTGCTTCAAATCTGGCAGGGCCAGTCCAAGTCACCAATTTGGCGTCCTGCTGGGTATTGATCTGCGAGGTTTCGGCACGCACGCCCGGCAGATTGAAAACACTGTTCAAATCCACGCCAAGTGCCAGGTTTGCGTTGCCGCTTGCAATGGAGAGCGGGAAAGTGGCACGGTCAGCGCTGCTGAAGACCGGGTAGGACGACGATGCTCCGCAGCCGCCGGCAGGGAACTTCGCATTGACCTTCCCGACCTGATGTTTGCTCGCATAGCTCAGGCCATAACCGTACGCAAACAGGGGCGCGTAGTTCTTGTCGCCCACGTTCAGCGGCGTCTGGCATACCGACTTCGGCCATGAGAACGAGAGTTTTCCGGTGAAATCATAAGCAGGCTTGCCTTCCGCGTTACGGAGCAGCACGTCTGAAACGCCCTTGCCTTCCGTGCCCGGTAACCACGCTGCGACGAAACTGTCCGACAGATTGAGCAGGTCGTTTACATACAGGGGACGACCCGAAATGAACACGGTAACGACCGGCCGGCCTTTTCCTGCAACAGCCTTCAGGACTGCCAGATCTTCGGGGAAGCGCTCGCTGTGGCGCAGCGTACGTGCAGGACCGAGGTCGCCATCGCCTTCTGAATAAGGAGTCTCGCCGATGACGGCAATGACGGCGTCGAATTTCGATACATTCACCTTGGCTGCATCGGCGCTGAAGGTGACGTTCGCGGTGCCGACAGCGTCCGTAATCGCGGCCAGGATGGTGTCGCTGTTCGGGAAGTCGCTGTTCTTGTTGTCGGTGCCCTGCCAGGTCAGTGACCATCCACCGCTCTGGTTGGACATGTTGTCCGCACTCTTGCCGACGACGAGGATTTTCTTGTTGCGTGAAAGCGGCAAGGTTGCGTGGTCGTTTTTCAGCAGCACCAGCGATTTGCGGACGGCCTCGCGTGCGAGATCGCGCGCCTGCACTGCTTCGACCTTGCCTGCATGACTGTTCTGAGACGGCTTCTTGCCGAAGAGCCCGGCACGCATTTTCACGCGGATGATGCGCGTCACCGCATCATCGATCCGCGACATCGGAATCTCGCCGCGATTAACCTGCGCGATGGTGTTGGCGATGAAATTCTTCCAGTCATCCGGAACCATGATCATGTCGACGCCGGCGTTGATCGCCTGAGCGCAGCTGTCGACCGTGCAACCGGGCACTTCCGCAATCGCATTCCAGTCGCCGACGACGAAACCGTCGAATCCCATCTTCGTTTTCAGGAGATCCGTCAGCAATGCACGGCTGCCATGCATCTTGCCGTAATTGACGCCGCCGGCCACGTCGTTCCAGCTATTAAACGAAGCCATCACGGTCTGGGCACCTGCTTCCAGAGCACTGAAGTAACCTTGTGCGTGGATCTTGAGCATCTGATCGGCTGTGGACATATTGATCCCACGATCCTTGCCCTGGTCGGTGCCGCCATCACCAACGAAATGCTTTGCTGTAGCAATGGCATTGGCGTCGTTGTCAAAGGTGCCTTGCAAGCCGCGAACGTAGGCGCCGGCGTAGGAGTTCACCAGTGCACCCTCTTCCGAAAAACTTTCGTAGGTGCGTCCCCAGCGGTCGTCACGAACCACTGCTACTGTGGGCGCGAAAACCCAGGCTATCCCGGTAGCGCGCACAGAGCGACCGACGGCCTGTGCCATCTCCTCGATCAGCTTGGGATCGCGGGCTGCGCCAAGGCCAATGTTGTGAGGGAAAATGGTCGCGCCGTAGACGTTGCCGTGACCGTGGACTGCGTCCGTTCCCCATACGACGGGAACCTTGACAGCCATATCGGTAGCCATCGAGGCGTCGTAGTACTTGTCGGCCAAAGCCAGCCAATCTGCAACTGCCGCATGCTTATTCCCTTGCGGCCAGCTACCGCCACCGTTCAGCACCGAGCCGATGTAAAACTGCTTTACCTGATCCGGCGTGACGCTCTTGATTTCCGGCTGCGTCATCTGGCCGACTTTTTGCGCCAGCGTCATCCCAGCAACGATGGACGCCACCTTAGCCTCGAGCTCCGCATTCGTGGAAATCGCACTTTTGACCGTTGGCCAGTCGCCGAACTGCGCCGGCGCGGAGGCATAGGACAAACTGCCGACGCTAAAAGCGGCCATAACGGCTACAGAGATCAGCTTGGCGAGACTAGGTTTTTTCATGTGGATCGAATCCGTCATTCAGATATCAATGCAATGCTTGGTGCACTTCTGCCATGCTCCCGACACGCTGCTGGTGCATCTTCCAAAAATGCGACTTTTGCGTGCACTTGGAAACGTTTCCAATTATGGTGCAGAATCTTGAAGTGAGCAAAATATTTTGTCAACGAAAAATTCGGGCATTTGATAGCGGTTTCACAAATTTTTCTTTTGCGTTGCAAAAATTTTCGTTTATAGAAAAGCAAGGGAAGCAACATTGTGAGATGGCACCTAACAGTTCAATCACTACAAAAAGCTAAAAATGTCTTTCAATCACCGAAATGACAAGTTTTTTGCGCTATTTCGGTGCATTTCGACGCTTCATCATCCTGCAAAATATTGCTGCAGGCAAACTTTTTAAGTTGATCTGTTGTTTGCAAATGGTGCTATGCATCATTACAGTATTTTTGCAGGGCATTACATCCCGTTTTGACGCATATCAACTGTTCCAAAATTGCGACAATTCGGACGGATTCCGCATTAAAGATTACAAGCGCGATTACGCGTTTTACAGAGGCCTTCCGAGGAGACGTGCACTGATCCTTATGCCAATGCTTGAAGCCAAGAGACGGAAGTGCCAAGAAACGCAACAAAGAAATGCGGCTTGTTGTACGGCTCAAACCCGCGGTGAGGAATGCTGGACGAGACGAGCAGGGGCCGACAAAACCCGCCACATCCTTTTTGCCACCTTTTGGAAGGCGGATGATTTAACTAGGCGCGCGCGGCCTAAAACGAGTAAATGGAAACGTTTCCATTCGATTGGAAAAAAAATCATTTCGGCGAAGCGGTGTGCTCTTCCGGCCTCCCTCGCTTGAGAGACGAGGCCTTTGCAAGCGACGCCCGAAAAGTCACCTCAACAGGGAAGCTGCGCGAAACCGGGCGTCCCAAGTCATAACAGCGATTGAGGAGGTCATTCAATCCGTT
>JAQSWC010000018.1 GCA_029266815.1 Paucimonas sp. | reverse complement strand
GCTGGCACGCAGCGCGAAGGAACTGAACAAGACCAACGGCTTGCTGATCAACCGCCACATGACCCGTAACCAGGATGCAATCAATGCCTTGAACCTGAGCGTAGGCGGAGGAAATTTCTACGGCCCGGATGGCCAATCGATGAACCGGCCGGGTTCGCGCAACCTTGTGATCGGTTGACCACTTCGGGACAAGGCCGCAGGACGAAAAAAAACGCGCCATACGGCGCGTTTTTGTTTTCCGGATCAGGAGTTGCCATTCGATGGCGAGGCATTTTGCTGCACCTCGTTCCTGCCTTCGTTCTTTTCAACGCTCTTTTCCTTTTCCGGCTTCTCGAAAGGAAGTTCGATCACATCGTCGGGCAGTTCGGAAAGTATCATCACCGTCACGCGCCGGTTGCGCATGCGCCCTTCCGCATTGTCGTTCGGGGCAATCGGCTGGTTGGCGCCATGCCCCATCGCTACCATCCTGCGCTCGGCAATCCCGCTGTCGGCAAACAGCCTCACCACGCTGCTGGCTCTTACTGACGACAGTTCCCAGTTCGAGGGAAATACCGCGGTGCTGATCGGCACGTTATCTGTGTGGCCCTCGATCTGCATCGCATGATGATCGTCCTTCAACACCTGCGCGACAGCCCGCAAGGCCTGTTCCGACTCGGGGCTAAGCTTGGCCGCTCCCGGCGCGAACAGTACGCTGGCGTTGATTTCGATGCTGATCCCGCGGTTGTTCTGCGTCACTCTCACTTTGCCCTGCCGGACCAGCGGTGCGAGCGCCTTCAGGACATCGTTCGCCATCCGGGTGAGGTGCTCCTTTTCACGCTTCAATGCGGCTTCTGCCGCGCGCTGCTTGGCGGTGAGCATCGGCTTGCCGAGCTCCTGCACGACCGGCGGGCGGATATTCGGAAGCGAAGGCAGTGTGGCGGCATCGACGCGGCCGAAGGCCGTGCCCAGCGCATTGGCCAGGACGCGGTACTTGCCTTCATTGAGCGAGGATATGGCGTACATCACCACAAAAAAAGCGAACAGCAGCGTAATAAAGTCGGCGTAGGAAACCAGCCAGCGTTCGTGGTTCTCGTGCTCTTCCTCGAATCGCTTTCTTCTGGCCATGGCGGTTCGCCCTGTGATGGCGGGACGGCTTTTCAACCGTCGAACCGAGAAGCCATGCGCTCCTCGATCAGACGCGGATTGTCGCCGGAAGCAATACCTTCGAACGCCTGTGCCAGCCGTTCGCGGCGCGCCACTTCCGTGCTCACCACGGTCTTGAGCCTGCCGCCTATCGGAAGAAACACGAGGTTGGCGAGGCCGACACCGTAGATGGTGGCGACGAAGGCCACGGCAATGCCGCTGCCCAGCTTGCTCGGATCGGACAAGTTTTCCATCACATGGATCAGCCCCAGCACCGCGCCAAGGATGCCGATGGTCGGGGCATAGCCGCCGGCCGATTCCCACACTTTCACGACCGAGCGCTCCTGCATTTCATAAGCATCGATATCGTTGTCGAGGATTTCCCTCACCTTGTGCGGATCGAAACCATCCACCACCAGGCGCAGTCCCTTGCTGACGAACGGATCCTTGACCTCGTTGATGAAGCGCTCCAGCGACAGCAACCCTTCCCGCCGCGCCGTCGCACTCCACATCGCCATTTCGCGGATCAGAGCATCCTCGTCCACCTTGTCTTTTGAAAACACGTGGGAGGTCATCTTCATCGCGCGGCGAAAGCGGTCGAAACCATTCTGCAGGATCACCGCGCCCACCGTGCCCATCATTACGATGAGCAAGGCTGCCGGCTGAACCAGCGAACCTAGCCGGCCACCTTCCAGCGCCTGACCGAGAAGGATGCCGCCGATGGCGATCAGGATGCCGGCTACGCTAGCCCAGTCCATGACCTCTCCCTGAGATAGGAACGCAGACGCGCAATAGCCTGGCCGTGAAGCTGGCACACGCGCGATTCGGAAACGCCCATCACCGCACCGATCTCTTTCAGATTCATCTCCTGTTCGTAATACAGGCCCATCAGGATTTTTTCACGCTCGGGAAGCTCCGTAATGGCGTCAATGACTGCGGAGCGGAAACCGGTGTGCATCAGGGCCTTGAGCGGATCACCCGAATCATCCACGCAATAGCGGTCCAGGAAATGATCGCTGTCACCGCTGTCATGAAAATCTTCGTAATAGACGAGCTGGTGGCCGCTGCCCTCGCCCAGCAAATCCTGGTATTCAACCAGCGACAGCTTGAGATGCTTCGCCACCTCGCTTTCCTGCGGCGGGCGGCCAAGACGCTGCTGCAGCGAGTTCATCGCCTCTTCTATCTTGCGCATGTTCTGGCGTATGCTGCGCGGCAGCCAGTCGCTGCTGCGCAGTTCGTCGAGCATTGCGCCGCGTATGCGCTGTACGGCATAGGTCTCGAACTGCGCGCCATGGTTGTCCTCATAGCGGCCGATCGCATCCAGCAGCCCTATCATGCCGGCCTGGATCAGATCATCCACCTCCACGCTTGGTGGCAGCTTGGCCTTCAGTTGATGGGCAAGCTTCTTCACCAGCGGCGCATGCTGTTCCAGCAACTCGTTCTTGTCGGCTTTTCCGTGCGCGTTATACATCTATTTGTCGGCTTCGTTCGTCCGCCTGTAGTCCGCCTATCCCGGCGCTCCCGCCTGGAAGTGTACCGGAGAAGCGAACTTTCCGGCGAGCTGGCGAAAGGCGATCGACGCACCTGCCATCGGAAAGGCGTCTATCACCGGCCGGCCCAGCTTGGCGGCACGACGCACGTGCTCGTCGGGTGGTACCCATCCCGCGGATGCAAGCGGCACGGCCAGGTAACGGCTCGCGGCCTGCGCCATGTTCTGGAAAATCAGTTTGGCTTCCTGTTCGGGAGCTCCCGTAACCACCAGGCTGAAGGGACGCTTGCCCAGCCGCGAGTTCAGGCGCTTGATCAAGGCATAGCCTTCCTTGATGGATCCCGAGGAGCCGGATACCTGGATCAGGATTTCTCCTGAAGCCATCGCGCCTATCGGAAAATCGTCGTTGACATCGAGCTCACCGTCAACCACCACCATGTCGTTCTGTCGGGCCAGCAACGCAAAGGCATTCGAGACCCCGCGCGCATAAGCCGTGTTCAGGGTCGTCATGCGTATCGGACCGCGCGTCAGCCTGCCGATGCCGAAGCCTTGCGTCGTTCTGCGCACCGCTTCGTCCAAAGCCCGCTCCTGCCTGGCGACTTCGATCAAGGTGGCATCGCTTGCGCGGCCCATGACCGCTGCCACGCCGTCCGCGGAAAGGTTGGTATCGAGCAGGATGACGTCGCTGCCGCGCTGGGCAAGCGAAGCGCTCAGGTTGACCAGCAATGCGTTCTTCTCTTCCTGCGGCGTCGCCGCAAGCACTGTCAGCACGCGCGGCCTGGGGCCGTCGAGCATGCGCCTCAGGCCTTCTGCCTGGTCGAAATTGAAACTAGCCAAGCGTCACCCCGCGCAAGGTTTTATCATTCATCGCCCTCGCCGCGTTGGCCATCACCAGGGGCAGTTCCGCATCCTGGTACTGGAACGGCGCCGTCTCGCGCTTGAGTTTGAAGGCTCGGTCCACCAGGTAATGCTGATTGGCCACATGCAGGTCTTCCGGCACGCGCTGGCCGTTTGCCACATAGTAGAGATTCAGTTTCTGGCGGATGACCACGTCGAGCACATTGCCGATAGTCGCAGCTTCGTCGAGCTTGGTGATGATGCAGCCGGCAAGGCTGTCACCCTGATACGAACGCACCACTTCATTAAGCGTTTCCGCGTTCGAGGTGGCCGACAGGCACAGCAAGCGTTTCACTTGCGTACCGGTGCCGGACAGCATCGCGATCTGCTCTGCCACCATCTGGTCGCGCTGCCCCATGCCAACCGTATCGATCAGCACGGTATGCTTGCCCCGCAACTCGTCCAGCGCTATGCGCAGGTCGGCCTCGTCTTTCACCGAATGCACCATTACGCCGAGAATCTTGCCGTAGATGCGCAACTGTTCGTATCCGCCGATACGATAGCCGTCGGTGGTAATGAGGGCGAGCTTGCCGGGGCCATGACGCATGACGCAGCGTGCCGCCAGCTTCGCGGTAGTGGTGGTCTTGCCGACGCCGGTAGGACCGACCAGTGCATAGACGCCGCCCTTCTCCAGGATTTCGCTTTCATCGGTCACCGCAACCAAATTACGCGTCAGGATGGATTTGATCCACTCGATGCCACTTTCGAAAGTGCCGCCGGAGGGTAGTTTTTCACTCAAGTAGCGCGACAGGCTGGCACTGAACCCGGCGGCAAGCAGTTCGCGAAGCACGGCGGATTTCGCCGGCTCGCGCTTCTGCTGGGCAGTCCAGTTCAGCTCGGCGAGCTGCGCTTCCAGCATGCCCCGCATCGAGCGTATCTCTTCCATCACTTCGGCCAGCCCGGCCGAGGATGCCTCCTGCGGCATCGCCATTGAGCCCATGCGCGCCGCTTCCATCGCCTGAGCGAGGCTGGCAGCCTGATCACCTTCCGTGCGCTTTGCGCGGGGTGCAAGAGCGGACAGGGTTGATTCCGACAACTGGGGCTTCTCGACTACCGGCTCTGCAATCGCAGACATGTCATCGCCCGCCAACGCCAGGATTTCGATAGCGCCGTTGACGCTGCGATTGGAAAGGATGACTGCATCCGGGCCCAGTGCATCGCGCACCATGCGCAAAGCTTCGCGGGATGTCTCTGCGGTGAATTTTCTGACGTTCATGCTTGCCCTCCAACCAGGCTGGTGACTCTAATGGTTTTTGAATCGGGAATTTCTGCGTGCGATAAAACTTTCAACTGCGGCAGCGTGCGGCGCAGGAAGCGCGACAGCAGCGGACGCAGTGGCGCCGGCACCAACAGCACCGGCGTCATGCCCATCTGTTCCTGGCGTTGTGCGGCCTGGGCAGTCTGCATCGAGATCGTGTCGGCCAGTCCTGGCTCAATGCCTGCGGCGTCCGGGCCGCTGGCCTGCAGCGCCTGCATCAGCACGCGCTCAAGCTTGTTATCGAGTGTCATGACCGGCAGTTCGTTGCTCGAAGCGAATATCTGCTGCACGATCGCCCGGCCGAGCGCCACGCGCACTACTGCCGTCAACTCGTTCGCATCCTGCACCTGGGTTGCGTATTCCGACAGGGTCTCAATAATCGTACGCATGTCGCGTATATGCACACCCTCGGTCAGCAGGTTCTGCAAGATTTTTTGCAAGGTCGACAAAGGCAGCAAACGCGGAACGAGATCCTCAACCAGCTTGGGCGATTCCTTGGACAGGTGGTCAAGCAACTGCTGAACCTCCTGGCGGCCCAACAATTCCGCGGCATGCATGGTGATCAGGTGATTGAGATGGGTGGCGACGACGGTACCGGCATCGACCACGGTATATCCCATCGCCTGCGCCTGGTCTCGCAATGCGGATTCAACCCATACCGCCGGCAGGCCAAATGCGGGATCGGTGGTTGCCATGCCGGGCAAGGCGCCGTTCACTACACCCGGATTGATTGCCAGGAACTGACCGTTCTGCACCTCGCCGCTGCCGATCTCAACACCCTTGAGCGAAATGCGGTATGCGCCCGGCCGCATTTCGAGGTTATCGCGGATATGCACCGGCGGCGCGAGGAATCCGACTTCCTGTGCGAATTTCTTGCGTATGCCCTTGATGCGGCGAAGGAGTTCGCCGCCCTGCGTCTTGTCCACAAGTGGAATCAAGCGGTAACCAACTTCGAGGCCGAGAGTGTCTACCGGTACGATATCTTGCCAGCTCGCTTCTTCCATTTCAGGTGCGGCCGTGGCCGCAGCGGCGGCGGTGTTGTTTACATCCGGCTGCTGCGCTGTACCCGTTTGCTTCGTGCGCTGACTGACCGCATAAGCTGCACCAGCTAGCGCAGCAGCAAGCAATAGGAACGCTACGTGCGGCATTCCGGGAATGATGCCCATGCCGCCGACAATACCTGCGGTGATATATAACACCTGAGGCTTCGCGAATAATTGACCGACCAGTTGCCCGCCGATGTCCTGCTCGCTTGCGACGCGCGATACGACCACGCCGGCTGCAGTAGAAATAATAAGTGATGGAATCTGCGCAACCAATCCGTCACCGATAGCAAGCAATGTATAGTTTTTGACGGCAGTGTTGAAATCCAGGTTGTGCTGGAACATACCAACAGCCAGTCCGCCAATGATGTTCACCAACGTGACGATAATGCCCGCTATCGCGTCGCCGCGCACGTACTTGCTGGCACCGTCCATTGCGCCGTAGAACTCTGCTTCTTGAGCAACTTCCGTACGACGTTGGCGAGCTTCCTGCTCGCCGATGAGGCCGGCATTCAAATCGGCATCGATCGCCATCTGCTTGCCCGGCATTGCATCCAGGGCGAAACGCGCACCCACTTCGGCGATACGGCCTGCGCCTTTGGTCACCACCGTGAAGTTGATGATCGTAAGAATGATAAAGACCACGATACCCACGGTGTAATTACCGCCGATAAGGAAGTGTCCGAAGGCCTCGATGACCTTGCCTGCTGCATCGGGACCGGTATGGCCTTCGGTCAGGACCACGCGGGTTGATGCGACGTTCAGTGACAGGCGCAGCATTGTGCTTACCAATAGGACCGCGGGAAAGACCATGAAATCCAGCGGCTTAATGGTGTACAGGCTCGTCAGCAAGACAATGATCGAAAGAGCGATATTGAACGTGAAGAAAACGTCCAGGACGAATGGCGGTAGTGGCAGTATCATCATTGCCAGCATCAGCACGATGATGATTGGTGCAGCCAGCGCTTTCGAATTCGAACCGGATAACCATACGGGCAGGCTTAGACCGTTCATTTTATTCACCTACGCTCAGGTGCGGCACTTGCCGCCGGGTTCAACGGATCGAGTTCCGGAGGAACGTCGACTTCCTTGGGCACATCCGGACGCATGCCGCCGCGCTCGCGATAGATGCGAAGCTGGTAGACATAGGCCAGCACTTCAGCCACGGCGGTGTACAAGGCTTCCGGAATCTCATCGCCCAATTCGGTATGACGGAACAGTGCACGCGCCAGTGGCGGTGCTTCCAGCAGAGGGACGCGGTGTTCGCCAGCGATCTCGCGGATCTTGGCCGCCACTTCGTCCGCTCCCTTGGCCACGACGCGCGGCGCACCGCCCTTGCCTTCCGCATATTTCAACGCAACTGCGTAGTGAGTCGGGTTCGTGACCACCACGTCCGCATTCGGAATCTCGGCCATCATGCGGCGGCGGGCGATCTCGCGCTGCTGCGCACGGATCTTCGCCTTGATCTCGGGATTGCCGTCCGACTCCTTGGCCTCCTGGCGCAGTTCTTCACGCGTCATCTTCAGCTTGTTCCCGTAATGCCATATCTGGTAAGGAGCATCGATCAGCGCGATGATCACCAGTCCGCCGATGATGGCAGCGGACCCGGTAAGCAGCAGCGATGCCATGTGCGACGTGCCGCTCTCGACTGGCTCCACTGCGAGGTCCAGCATGGCCGGAAGCTGATGTGACACCGTAATCCAGGCAATGACACCGACCAGCAATGCCTTGCCGATCGCCTTGCCCAGTTCGACCAGTGCGCGCGTGGAGAACATGTTGCCCAGCCCCGACAGGGGGTTCATCCGCGAGAAATTCGGCTGCAGCGCCTTCGCGCTGACCATCCAGCCGCCGATCAGGACCGGCGACGCCAGGGCAACGATCATGAGCAGGATGGCAAGCGGAGCAAACCCGATGATCACATCGGCCAGGTAGTTAGCGATATGGGAGAACAGCAGGTTGGGATCGAATATCAGTTCGCGGTCAAGGGTAAGCCCTGCGGTAAGCATGCGATTTATGCGTTGACTCATGCCGCTTCCGAGCATCCAGAACCCCATGCAGGCAGCCAGAAGTATGGTGCAGGTTGCCAGCTCGCGCGAACGCGGCACGTCGCCTTCCTCTCGGGCTTTTTCAAGCCGTCGAGGCGACGCTGGTTCGGTTTTTTCGAGATCGCTGTCCTCGGCCATGGCCGGCTCCTGTTCAACACCCTCTGCGCCGGAGGCACAAAGAGTGATACTCAGGATTGATTATTGGCCTAAAGCAAAGGAATGCATCATTGGAAAAGCCATGGAAAGTTCCCGCTATTTCCATGCTCACACGGCAGAGTCGGGAATTTGGCTATGAGGCCGGTTGTCTTCGATTGAGACCGGCCTCCTGCGCCAGGCGCTACGCGACACCAACCACGTGCGCCTGCCCGCAATAGATCAGAGCTTGAGGCTCTGCGCCCAGGCAAGCGCAGCCAGATGAGCCTGGTTGACGTGGGCGGCATCGATGAACAGCGCCTCCGCGCGTTCCGCCACGTCGCCGTTACCGGTTTCGCAGGCTTCGGCCAATGCGAGGAAAGGACCGTACTCCCCTTCACGGGAAAGCAAGGCTTGGCAGATCGGTTCGGAAAGCTGGATATTTTCCAGCACCTCCTCCATCGACAGTCCGAGCAGCCGGTCAAGCAGCGAGAACATGCCTGCGACGAAGAGGTTTTCGGCCTCGCTTTTCGCCACATAGCCCTGTGCAAGGAGCTCGGTCAGGCGGCCCCGCACCACCGCGGTCTGCATGAGGATGGAAGCGCCGCCGCCGGCCGTTGCGGTGGCAAGCAGGAGCGACAGCCAGCGATAGAGCGGCGAATAGCCCAGCATGGTTACCGCATGCCTTAGCGACTGGATCTCTGTGCCAAGGCCAAAGCCTGCAGAGTTGATGTAACGGAGCAGTTTGTAGGACAGGGCGGCATCACGGCGCAGCACATCCTCCAGCTTTCTGACATCGGCATTCTGCCTCACGAGCTGCATCAACTGCATGATCATGGTCTGTGCCGGATTCAGCCCCTGCGAAACATGGTCTTTCCTCGGCGTGAGATAGATCGTGCCGACGAAAGCATCGACACCGAGCGACACGCAGGCTTCGTATTCTTCCCAGGTCTTCACCTCGCGCGAAACCATCTTGATCGAGGATTGGCGCAAGGTGCCATACAGCTTGGTCTGGGTCGCCATGTCAGCTGCGCCAAAGCGCACTTCCATGTGCGTCAGCAGGGGCAGATAGCCCTTGTTCTGCACAGTGAGGTCGGCGTGCTTGAGCGAGATGCCGAACCCCTTTTCACGCAAGGCCGTGACTGAGGCCAGCGTGTCGGGATCGGACAGCGCGGAGGAGCTCAGCGAGAACACCGTATGCGAAGGCGGCAGGGATTCCAGCACCTCATCCGGCAGTGCAAGGGGTATCACTTCGATGAACAAGGTGGTGTCGGTCAACTTCCAGCCCTGCTCCTCGTCCGCATACTCGCTCGCGATCGCGAGGGCAAGCGAATTGGGATCTTCCCTGTTGGGGTCGATGGCGGCGTCGGTAGGCGGACGCCAGCTCAGCGCGTAGCCTGCGATGCGTCCCTTGATGTCCAGCAGCGGTTCGCGAGTGATGTAGTTAGGTGTATCGAGCATGGTTGAAGCTTATCCCTCTATTGGCTTCCGTATTCTTCTATGTTCTTGTGTATTTTGGCTATAACGCCGCTTCAGAAACCCAGGCTGTCTAAAAGATCATCAACCTGTTCCTGATTCGATACCACGTCGGCGGTTGCAACCGGATTGATTTGCGGGCCATTCATCAAACTGCTTACGTTATCGCGCTTGATCTCGGTTGGCGCGTAATCCAGAAGCAGTTGAACCAGTTGCTGCTCAAGGCCGTGGGCCAGTTCCGTGACCCTTCTGATCACCTGCCCGGTCAGGTCCTGGAAGTCCTGCGCCATCATGATGTCCATCAGATGCTGCTTGGTGACTTCCGTCGCATCACGCGCATCGTCCAGCCGCTCAAGCGTGCGTTCCGCCAACTCCCTGTAGGTGGCTTCAGAAAACGGAGAGTCCAGTGCCGCACGCCAGGCCGCCTGCAACTCAGCAGCGTCGGTGTCGATCTTGTCCTGCAAAGGGCCGGCCGTTTCGGTGGCGGTCAGCACGCGTTGCGCGGCCTGCTCCGTCATCTTGACCACGTAATCCAGCCTGTCGCGCGCATCGGGAATGTCATGCGCTGCCTTGGCGATAAGCTTGTCGAAACCCAACCCGCGCAAACTTTCATGCAGGTTGCGCGTCATCTGCCCGACGCGTTTCAACATCTCGTCATGGGAGGGGCCCGCCATGCCCCCGGCGGAAGTCTCGATCGACGGCAAGTCGACGCGATCCATGTCAAGCTCCGACTTTATCGAGTTTTTCGAATATCTTCGTCAGCTTCTCATCGAGCGTCGCGGCCGTGAACGGCTTGACTACGTAACCATTAGCGCCGGCTTGTGCGGCAGCGATGATGTTTTCCTTTTTCGCTTCCGCCGTCACCATCAATACCGGCATCTTTGCCAGCGCGGCATCGGCGCGGATATTCTGGAGCATCGTGAGACCATCCATGACTGGCATGTTCCAGTCGGAGATGACGAAATCGAACTGCTCACTGCGCAGCTTGGAGAGCGCCATGGAGCCGTCCTCCGCTTCGTCGACGTTGGAGTACCCGAGCTCCTTCAGTAAATTGCGGACGATGCGCCGCATGGTCGAAAAATCATCGACGATCAGAAATCTTGTATTGGGATCAGCCATGAATAACCTCGTTCATTTCTTCAATTCGTTTGGCAGTGTTGCCCAGAAGGATTGTTTCTATTATGCACCCAAGATAGCCTAAAACCAGAGGGAAACGGGCACAATTTTCCGCACGCGCAGCAGAATGTGACGTTGACACCACCGTGTGTCTTGCCTATTCGCTAAAAGATCACTCACTAGACCCGCAATGCGCGGCTGCTATGCGCTGCCAGATACTCGAGCACCATTCCCGGCAAGGCCGGTAGCGGTCCCACCTCATGCGTTGCACCGACTGCAATTGCTTCGCGAGGCATACCGAATACGACGCACGTCGCCTCATCCTGGGCAAAATTATGGGAACCCGCTTTTTTCATTTGCAGCATCCCCGCAGCACCATCCTTGCCCATGCCGGTCAGAATCACACCGACAGCGTTCTTGCCCGCAAACTGCGCGGCCGATTCGAAGAGCACATCCACCGAAGGGCGATGACGGTTTACCGGCGGACTCTGCTCAAGGCGGGTGATGTAGTTAGCGCCGCTGCGTCCCAGAAGAAGATGCGAATGACCGGGCGCTATGTAGGCGTGTCCGGGGAGAACCCGCTCGCTGTCGGCGGCTTCTCTCACTGTAATTTTGCACAAACCGTCAAGCCGTTTGGCGAAGGATCGCGTAAAGCCCTCCGGCATATGCTGCGTGATCAGTATGCCGGGACAGTCCGACGGCATCTGCATGAGAAAATCCTTGATGGCTTCCGTGCCGCCTGTAGATGCGCCGACGATGATCAGCTTCTCGCTGCTCAACAGCGGATTGCGCATCATCGGCAGTTCACCGCCTGCCGGCCTGACCTGCGGCAACCCGATCGGACGCGGCCGGATACGCGCCTGCGACGCCGCACGTATCTTGTCAGTAATCATATCGGCATATTCGAGCATGCCGGCCTGGATACCCAGCTTGGGCTTCGTCACGAAATCGACTGCCCCCAGCTCCAGGGCCCTCAGCGTGATTTCCGACCCCTTCTCCGTCAGGGACGACACCATCACTACCGGCATCGGCCGCAGACGCATGAGCTTTTCCAGAAAGTCCAGTCCGTCCATACGCGGCATCTCCACATCCAGCGTCAGCACATCCGGATTGGTCTGCTTGATGAGGTCGCGGGCGACAATTGGGTCCGGCGCCACTCCCACAACCTCCATGTCCGGGCGGCTGCCGATGATTTCAGTAAGCACGCTGCGGATCAGCGCTGAATCGTCCACGATCAATACTGTGATTTTCATGAGAGCGCTCTTTTCAAGACCGGATCGCCGCTTCCGGTCAGAACAGTTCGACGTCGCCGCTGACCGTGCTGGACTGCAGGCGTTCTGCGTAATCCTGTTCACGGTTCACCAGGGTGTTGTTGTTCAACTGCTTAAGTTTTTTGACGAGCACTTTAC
>JAQSWC010000017.1 GCA_029266815.1 Paucimonas sp. | reverse complement strand
TACATCCTGCCGATCCTGATGGCGGTATCGATGTTCATCCAGACCAAGCTGAACCCGACGCCGCCCGATCCGATCCAGGCCAAGGTGATGCTGTTCATGCCTATCATCTTCTCGGTGATGTTCTTCTTCTTCCCGTCCGGCCTGGTGCTGTACTGGGTGGTGAACAACATCCTGTCGATTGCGCAGCAATGGTGGATCAACAAAAAATACGGCGAGAAGAAAACATCGTGATTCACTAGTATTTTGAATTACTAGTTGTTGTTTTTAACTCATATAAAAGCCCATGAAGAAATTCATGGGCTTTTTTCATTCATGCATCACTAGCATTCAAAGTTAGAATCGTTTCATGACTTACGACTCTTCTCCCATTGCAGCGATTGCGACTGCTCCGGGCCGTGGCGGCATCGGTGTAGTTCGCGTTTCCGGAAAAAATCTTGCGCCTGTCATCAAGGCCGTATGCGGCTTGAAGGAGGGCGCGGAACTGAAGCCGCGCCATGCGACTTACCTGCCCTTTCTGAATACTGACGGCAGCGTAATCGACCAGGGCATCGCTATTCATTTCAAGGCACCGCAGTCCTATACCGGCGAAGACGTGCTCGAGCTGCAGGGTCACGGCGGCCCGGTCGTGATGCAGATGCTGCTGAACCGCTGCCTGGAGGCGGGCGCATCGATCGGCTTGCGCATGGCGGAGCCGGGCGAGTTTACGCACCGCGCCTTCCTGAACGACAAGCTCGATCTGGCGCAGGCGGAAGCCGTGTCGGACCTGATCGAGGCGTCAACGGAAGCTGCGGCAAAATCTGCCTCGCAATCGTTGACGGGCGCTTTTTCGAAAACCATTACCGACCTGGTGGACCGCGTGACGCAGTTGCGCATGCTGGTGGAAGCTACGCTCGATTTTCCGGAAGAGGAAATCGAGTTCCTCGAAAAATCGGATGCGCGCGGCCAGTTGAAAAAGATTCGCGAATCGCTCGAGCATGTGTTCTTGCAGTCCGCCCAGGGCGCGATCCTGCGCGATGGCTTGAACATTGTGCTGGCAGGACAGCCGAATGTTGGCAAATCGTCTTTGCTGAATGCGCTGGCCGGCTCTGATGTAGCGATAGTGACGCCGATTGCCGGCACCACGCGCGACAAGGTGACGGAAACCATTCAGATCGACGGCGTGCCGGTGAATGTGATCGACACCGCCGGCATCCGCGATTCGGAATACGCTACCGACGAGGTGGAACGCATCGGCATAGAACGCACCTGGTCGGCCGTGGAAAAGGCCGACGTGATCGTGCACATGCTCGATGCCAGCCGTGGCCCGACGCGCGCCGATGAGGAAATCGCCTCGCGCTTTCCCGAGAACGTGCCGGTGATGCGGGTATGGAACAAAATCGATTTGTCCGGCCATCGTCCCGCGATCGACCGCTTGCCGGACTCGACGCATGTGTATCTATCGGCTACAGACGAGAGTGGCATGGAATTGCTGCGCGAGGAGTTGCTGCGCCTGGCAGGCTGGCAACAGACCGGCGAGTCGCTTTTCCTCGCGCGCGAGCGGCATCTTGCCGCGCTGAAGGCGGCGCGCATTCATCTTGAGAATGCTTCGCTGCATGCGGCAAGCAATGATCAGTCGCTGGATTTGTTTGCGGAAGAACTGCGGCTTGCGCAGGAACGGCTGAGCAGCATCACTGGCGCATTCACGCCTGATGATCTGCTGGGCGTGATCTTTTCACGCTTCTGCATTGGAAAGTGATATTTCGATAACGCAATATGCGGCGCTCAGATAAATTGAGCCGGATTTTTCCGGCTTCTTTTTCATACGGAGGAAACAAACGCATGCCACACTGGCTTCATTGCGTCTCCTCCGTCGTCAGTTGATGTCGGATTAAGCCCGATGGTTAGGTCCATCGGGCTTTTTTTATTCCCAGTTTTTTCTCCATTACTCCGTCGTGAAAGACCAGTTGCGCGAGACGGCGACGCCATCTACCGAGCCGCTGAAGCTCACGTCATAGGTGGTAAGGCGCGCAAGCCGGGACAAGGGCACGATCGCCACTGCGGAAGACGTGCTGGTGTTTTGATCAGTAGCCTTGGTGAGCAAGCGGGCAGACATTGCGGCGCCGCCCCTCGGCTGGATGGTGAAGCTCTCTACGTTGATCGTGGAGCCGAGGTCGGCATGAATGCTGACCGGATAACCGACTTCATTCCGGTTCGGCACCGGATCGGGCGTTTCATAGTCGCTGAAGAAATTGATCGGTACGCCTTGCTGCCCATCGACAGGATAGTGGACAAATTTGCCTTGTCCCAGACCATCGAACGCATCGGTAATGAAATCAACGGTGAAATAGGTATTGCCGTTTGTGACGGTAGCCGCACCTGCGCCCGCCTGCCTGAATACAGGTTCGAAAATAACGAAACGGTGGTAGATGGCGGCGATCAGATCTTCCGCGGCGCTGACACCGGACGTCGTGCCTGAACTGGCGATTACTTCGCCATACGCATAGGTGCGTCCGAAGCGGTAGCCCGCGGCCGTTAACCTGTCGGCCAGCGTGATACCCGTGAAGCCGGGCTTGCCCGGCGTTTCGTCATGGCTGATGAGGTCGTTTTGCTGCTGATAGGTCGAATGCGCCTGCGCCGCCTGATCGACGGCGGCATGGTGCGTGAGCTGCCTCAATCCGAGCTGCTGGCGGCGATAGTTGAACCAGTTGAATCCATCGGCTGCTGTATTTCCCGTGGCCTGCGGAACATTGGTATCGCCGGAAGCCACGGCGTTGCTGACCGCTGCCGGCGGGGAGATGCTAGAACTGGAAGTGTTGCTTGAGCCGCCACTGCCGCCGCATGCTGCGAGCAACAGGGTCAATATCAAAATGGAAGGTTTTTGTAATTTGAAATCGCTCAACAGCATTCATCACTCCAGGGAAGATTTTCCGGCACACAAGTACTTGTGCCGGTTAGAGTGCGGGAAGCCGATTGGGTTGCATCGGCATCGCGTAACGAATTGTTTGGTTTGATGCTTCTGCAGAATCAGAAGAGCGGGATGCTGCTTTATGCGGCCTGCGGGCGCGGAAAACCCGTGGCAGGTCAGGCGAATTTGCCGAACATTTCTGCCAGAGTCTTGGCCCGGATCGAGGCCTCTTCCATGCTTTTTGCCGTACTGGTATGGGTAGTGATGGCGCTGGTCAGCAGCGTGACGAAGGCGCGGTCGAGCGCTTTTCGGGCGGCGGCCATTTGCTGGGCAACCGCATCGCAATCCGACGGAACCTCAGCCTGCGACAAGAGCCTTTGTATGCCGCGCAATTGACCTTCGATTCGTGCCAGACGATGCAGAAGGTCAGTCTTCTGTTCGGGTGTCAGTGCCTTGCCCTCGACGGGACTGTTCGACGTGTCTGCCATGATGCGCCTCCTGCGGGATACCGTACTGGGTATCGTAGCACTTAATCCGCGAGCCGGTAAGCGGCTTTCCAGCCGTGCAGTGGCAACTGGCAGGTCAGGAGGGCTTGCCTTCTTCGAACACGCCTTGCGCGCGGTTCTTGGCCACATTGACAGCGTTGAAAACGCGGCCGTTCATGGCGACATACACGCCCGGCGGCAGCAGTTGGGCGGCACCGCAGGCGAACCCCAGGTTGAACATCGCATCGGAATGAGCAAGTTCATAAGGCACCATCGCGCCGGTCAGAATGACGGTTTTGGCAAGGCCGGCTTCGCTGATAAGCCTTGCCGTTTCTGCCATGGTGTCGGTTCCGTGAACAATGACGATCGCAGACTCGGCGGCGCGGACGCATGCGTCCAGCAAGAGGCGGCGATCGCTGTCTGTCATGTCGAGTGAATCGAGCAAAAAAACCTGTTCGAACTCGATGCGTTCCGTGATGCGCGCGCGCGCTATCGCTTCAGGCAAATGGCTGTGCGCGAAATCGAGACGGCCGGCGATTTCATCGTAATGCTTGTCGAAGGTGCCGCCGGCGGCAATGATGCGGAGTTCCATGGCGTGGGTGCGGGCGCGGGACGATGCCGCATCATAGCGCAGCCCATCACAAGGCATGTAGCCGCAACGACAAAAAATTGAACAAAGCCGGGCTGGAACGGTCAGAAAGCATCCTTACGGAATACAAAAAACCGCGTCGACCACAGCAAGGCGCCCGATTCTTCGGCCAGCACAAATCCTGCGTTTTTCAAGACATGATTTGTTCGCTCTAATCCGGTAGAGTGGGACTTCGTGCGTAACAAGGTCACGTGGTTTGGATGGATTGCAAGCTGACATGAAACCGATCGCCCCCGGCACCGTCATCTATCACCGTTTTCGCGGCTATGGTGTCATCACCTCGGTCAATCTTTTGACCGGGTGGATTTCCGCGCGCTTTGGCGGTGAATTGCGCACGCTCGACCTCAATCTGTCCTCCGATGAAGTGCAGCATGCGGATGGCGAGCCGATCCGCTTCCGGCGATCCGCGCCGGATCGCATGCCGCATGCCCGATTGATGGGCATGGTGCAGGAACTGCATCGCGCGGGTTACCAACGCCTTTATCTCTATAGCTGGCCGAAGCCTTCGGGCCTGCATTGGCGCTGGCATTTGTTCAGCGGCCAGCGCAACTGGATGGAGCGCCCCTGGCGAGAAGGATGGTACGGCTCGGGCGCGGAATACAACTTCAATCCGGTAATGGGATGGGGCGACGGCCCCGGGGAATCCGCGGCCGAACTGGCCAGCACGCTGGCGCGCTTCGATCCACATGGATTGTCCCAAGCCCTGGGCAGGGACCAGGATCACACCGAGTGGTTCGAGATGGTGTGCCGCGCGCTGCTGCCGAATTATGCCTACACCCTGGGCTGGGATATCCGGAACGGCCCCGTTCCCTCTAGCTTGCCGGTCATTCCGGTGCGCCGCGGCGTGCCTGAATACAGCGGCCCGGAATTGCCCTGGCCGCCCGGCTGGGCCCGTTTGTGGACAGGCACTACAGCCCTTGCTGCACCGCTCTCCCTCACAACCCTGAAGCTCGGCTCGACCGGCACCACGCCGGAATCGGTCGCCGATAGCTGATTCAGTCGCGCATGCTGTTATTCCCGCATGCGTGATTCCCCGCCTTCACGGCTGCATCCGTCCTCTTCCTGAGTCTTGAATCGGAATCAGGCGACGTATGCTGCGCGATTTCATTTGACGCAGCCCACGGTGTATCCTGTGCGATCCTCGACAATGAAGTACGAGTCACTCATCTGAGAACCTGATCAGGTTCTAAACCCCTGCCGGAAAATCAGACGATGTACATGGTCTACTGGATGGAAGCGAATGGCGATGAAGCGCATCCGCATGCACGGCCGTTCAATACGGATGAGCTGTCCGCGGCCCTGTCGTTTACAGAAGTGCTCAGGCAGCGGCAACGCGCGGGAGAGAGTGTGTCCTTCGTGACGATGTGCGCCGAGAATCCCCATTCGGTGGGGGCGCCGGGCGTTGCCGATCCGCCGGCCGACTATGCATGGAAGAAGCGAAGGCCCTGAGTGCGCAGTTCATGTCTGCATGTACGCCGATTAGTTATAAGTACGTCTTTCACTCTTGCAGAAGAACACGGCAAGTAAAGGAAGAATTCACCTTGTTTTACAAAGCGATCCCGCATTCTCTACATCTCCTCAAAAAGCGTCGCGCACCCGAGACACTGATGTTGAACCTCCTTTGCAAATTCAACGGCGGTATAGAATGAAATCAACGCGCGGCTTCAGCGCCTTCCATGCGAGTGCATAAGTGACTCACCGCTCAATCAATATCGTGGCTTACCCGTTCCTGGCTGTCAGGCGTGCCACGCTGGGCGTATGGGAATTGCAGCATCGCGAGCGCCAGCGCTTGTGGGCCGAGATGGAGCAAGTGCGCGGCCTGATGGAATTGCTGATGAAGCAGCGCAATGGATATCGCTGGACGGAAGGCGAGCGGCGCAAAATCCGCGTCAAACTGCGCGCACTGGCATCGCTTAGCCCTTATCTGCTTCTGTTCGTCTCGCCCGGCGGATTCCTTGTGCTACCGCTGCTTGCCTGGTGGCTCGACCGCCGTCGCCACAAGCGCGACGGTACTAACGAAGTGCCCGCAAAATAAGCCTGACAAATTTCCTTTGATGCGATCTCGCGTCGTTCTACAAAACCTTATTCATGCCGCGCATTCTTTCCTGCTACTACCTGGACGAACCGCTTTCCGACCATGAGCGGCATTTCGTCGAGAGTGTGCTGCTCGGACCCTGGGCGCGCTTCAAGACCGGCGCGACGTCGCTGTCGGAGAAGCGCGTGCCGCTCGTGCTGCCGATGCCTAACGAGGACGGCACTTATGACGAGAGCCGCGAAGAGCGGGCAGAGCATGTGCGGCTGCACCTGCGCCATGCCGGGATACGCAACGACAACGGACGTCAGGTGGCGTGGGTTGCGCCGCGCGACACCGAATGGGATGCGATCTTCCAGTTCGCCATACGCGAGGAAACTGGCCTTGCGCCGTTCGTGGTGCAACGCTGGTTCGTTCAGGGCGACACTTCCGCGCGCGGCGATCCGCGCGTCATCGACACGCAGATGATGATCCAGAATTTATAGGCGCGGGACCGTCTGCTCCGTTTTCCTTCGGTTACATCTTGATGCCGATGCAAGCCGCATCGCTCTGCTAGACTGGTCCTCCGTCATCAGAACCGAGGTACATGTGCTGATCCAAGCCTTGCATCGCTATCTGTTCATCGCATGTTGTGCAGTGCCGTTTCAAGCCTTTGCGATTGATCCTCCGCAAACTCCTGCAGGCGACATCTCTGACACGTATTTCGGCACTGCCATTGCCGATCCCTATCGCTGGCTGGAAGACATGAAAAGCGATGCGTTCACGCGGTGGACACGCGCCCAATCGAATTATGCCGACAACTTTCTCTCGCGCATCGCCGGTCGCGACAAGCTGAAGGCGCGCATTACCGCACTCGGCAACGCCTCGGAATCCGTCACGCGGCTGCAGATCGCCGGAAGCAAACTGTTTTATCTCAAACTCGAGCCCGGGCGAAATGCGCGTCGTCTTTTCGCGCGCGATGCTGCCGGCAATGAAACGCTTCTGATCGATCCTGAGACACTGCCCTCGAAGACCGGGCGCCAGGCCATCGATTTCTTTTCGCCTTCTTTCGATGGTTCCCTGCTGGTTGTCGGCTTGTCCGCGGGCGGCTCCGAGGACAGCGTGCTGCGCATTCTCGATACGACAAACGCAACATGGTTGCCTGACGCCATCGATGGCGCGGGATTGAACGAAGAAGGCGTTGGATGGAAGCACGACAGCCGCTCTTTTTTCTATAACCGCCTGCCCGCCGCTGACGAGAACGGGCGTCGCGAACGATACGCTAGGAGCGCGGTATACGAACACGTGATCGGGCGCCCGCCCGCAGAGGACAAGGCTGTCATTGGTTATGGCGTGACCATCAGGCGGCATTTCATGCAAGCGGATCTGCCCTTGGTGAAAACCTCGCCCGATTCGGATCACGCAGTAGCGATCGTGCTGCACGGCGATTCGGTGGACCGCTCGATCTATGTCGCTCCTCTCTCTTCCGTCAACGGGCCGGCGACCCCGTGGCGCAAGGTCGCGGGTCCGCAGGACCAGGTCAATCGGGCCTATCTGCGCGGCCACCATCTCTATCTGCTGAGCCACAAGAATGCGCCTCGCTACAAGCTGTTGCGTGTCGATGTCACGCTACCGGAGCTGGGGCGGGCAAAGGTGGTGCTGCCGCACGGTCAGCATGTGCTGCGTGATGTCGCCGTTGCTCGCGATGCGCTGTACGTGCGGCGCTCCGATGCCGGTATCGGCAGCCTCGTTCGCATTCCCTATGACGGGAAGGAACCGGAGGCAATACCGCTGCCTGTCGACGGCAGCATCCGCGAGCTCGCGGGCGATCCTTCGCAGCCCGGCGCAATGATCCGCCTGGAGAGCTGGACCACTTCGCCGCGTTATCTGCGTGTCGCCGCCAATGAAACAAAAGACAGTGGATTGATGAAGCCCTCACCGGTCAGTTTCAGCGGCATCGAGAGCAGGCGTGTGATGGTCGAAAGCCATGATGGCGTGATGGTGCCCCTGTCGCTGCTGTACAAAAAGGGCATCCAGCTCGACGGCTCGAATCCGGCCATACTTTACGGCTACGGCGCCTACGGAATTTCCATCGACCCTGCATTCTCACCGTTGCGGCTGGCGTGGCTGGAACGCGGCGGGGTGTATGCCGTGGCCCATGTGCGCGGTGGCGGCGAGTTTGGCGAGGAGTGGCACGCGGGTGCGCACATACTCAACAAGTCCAACACGATCAAGGATTTCATCGCATGCGCGGAATACCTGATACGTCAGGGCTATACGTCGCCGGCCAAACTTGCCAGCATCGGCGCCAGCGCGGGCGGCATCACGGTCGGCGGTGCGATCACGCAGCGGCCCGACCTCTTTGCAGCCGCCCACAGCAGTGCCGGCATTGCCGACATGCTGCGCATGGAATTGACGCCGAATGGCGTACCTAATATTGCAGAGTTCGGCACGGTGATGAAGAGGAACCACTTCGCGGCCATGTCGGCAATCAGTCCTTATCACCAGATACGGGATGGCACAGCCTATCCCGCCGTGATCCTGACCACCGGTATCAACGATCCGCGCGTCGATACCTGGCAACCCGCTAAGTTCGCTGCGCGCCTGCAGGCCGCTACCGTCAGCGACAAGCCGGTATTGCTGCGGGTGGACTACGATGCCGGGCATGGCATCGGCTCCACCAAGACACAGGCTATTTCCGAAACGGCAGACGTATGGTCGTTCTTCCTCTGGCAAATGGCCGTGCCGGGATTCCATCTCAAAAAATGAGCATGGCCACTTCTTTATTTTTTGCCAGCGCAACCTAAAGAAATGTCTGTTTCAGCAGAAGGACGGTGGCGCGGCACACGCCTTTCAATAGCGGCTTGAAGATCCACGCGACACTGGTAATCAGGGTCAGCGACAGAAGCGCTGGCAGGGGCGGGGGCAGGGCGAGGTGGGGAACCAATGCAGGCAACATGTTCATTTCTTTTCCGGGCACAAGATACAAGGCAGCGGCGGATTTCAGTATAGAAAAGCTGTGTGCCCGCGCTAATTTAGATTGGCCATATCAGCTATACTCGACGTGAATCCACTTGATCTTCCTGCATGAATTTTCTGACCCTGGATTTGAATCTGCTGCGGGTGTTTGACGCAGTCATGACTGAACAGAACCTGACACGCGCTGCCAGCCGTCTGGCCATGACCCAACCCGCCGTGTCGAATGCCTTGCGGCGGCTGCGCGAGGCACTGGACGATGAGCTGCTGATCCGCACCGCGCATGGCGTCAAGCCGACTGCACGTGCGGAAGCCTTGTGGCCGATCGTGAGGAATGCGCTCTCCGATCTCGAGGCGGCTGTCGCTCCCACCGAATTCGATATCTCAAAGATTTCGCTTACCTTCCGCATGGCGATGGCTGATGCCACCGCGGTGCTGTGGCTGCCGCCGCTGGTCAAGGCTATCGAGAACGAGGCGCCCAATATCGACATGCGCATGGTGCCTCTGACGACCCGCGATCCGCGTCCGATGCTGATGCGGGGCGACATCGATCTTGCCATCGGCATTTTCCCCGGCATTGCTGCTCAGCTTGCAAGCGTGGCGGATTCCGCTGTGCGCCATGAACGCCTCTATACCAGCCGTTATGTGTGCGTGATGCGCAAGGGTCACCCACTGGCGGCGAAGGAGCTGACGGTAGACGACTATTGCTCGGCAAATCATCTGCTGATGAGCTTTTCGGGCCGCGCTCACGGCTCCGGCGATGAAGCACTGGCGCAGATGGGACGCAAGCGCCGCATCCTGCTGACAGTGAACCAGTTCTTTACGGCGGGCAGGGTGGTGGCAAGTTCTGATCTCGTTACCGTGCTGCCGCGTCATCTGATTGCGTCCACCGGCATGACGGACATGTTGATCGCGAAGGAGCTGCCGTTCGACTTGCCGGAGGTGGAAGTCGACATGCTGTGGCATGAACGCGATGCCCGCAATCCCGCGCACCGCTGGCTGCGGAACGTGGTCACGCGAATGACGTCGGAAGCCGTTGATAGCGGATGGCTGAGCAAGTAGGCAGACTTCCGGCAACAACCTTTCGGTCCCTTTTCACGCAATTTGGATATGCCGGTGTGACGACACCGGTTTTTCCTTTTTCCCCTTTCGAACCTGCAGGCCTTGCCTATACTCTGAATACATAGAGTACTAAGGTGGGCACTGATGGATGGCACCGAACCGGCCGATCTTCCTTTTGCAGGGTTGGCCTCCGATATAAATCCTGATCCTTCGCCGCTTCGTGAGGCGATTACGGCTGCCTATCGCATCGATGAGCCGACCGCAGTCCATTCACTTCTTGCGCATACAGCACGCTTTCCCGAATCTGAAGAAGCAATACGCTCGCTCGCAACAAGACTGATAAAGGAAGTGCGTGCGCAACGGGTTCACGCGTCGGGCGTAGATGCGTTGATGCATGAATTTTCTTTATCATCGGACGAAGGCATCGCATTGATGTGCCTTGCCGAAGCGCTGCTCCGCATTCCGGACCATGCGACGGCAGACCGGCTGATCGCCGAGAAAATCGGCAACGGCGACTGGAGGCGCCACCTCGGCGAATCTCCTTCGCTGTTCGTCAATGCGGCTGCATGGGGATTGATGATTACCGGAAAACTGGTATCGAGCAACAGTGAAAGAACCCTTGGCACCGCACTCACGCGCCTGATCGGCAGAGGCGGAGAACCGCTGATACGGCGCGGTGTGGAACTGGCAATGCGCATGCTCGGCAAGCAGTTCGTCGCCGGTCAAACCATCGAAGAGGCGCTCGATCATGCGCGCAGTGGCATGACGAAGGGTTATCGCTTTTCCTTCGACATGCTGGGCGAGGCTGCGCTCACGAGCGTCGATGCAGAGCGTTATTTCGCCGCGTATGAACATGCGGTACGCACCGTGGGCGCGAGCGCCGAAGGGAGTACGCTTATCGAACGTCCCGGCATTTCGGTGAAACTGTCGGCGCTTCATCCGCGCTATTCGCGTGCGCAGCGGCATCGCGTCATGACGGAACTCCTGCCGCGCCTGAGGCACCTGATGCTCTTATGCAATGAATATGGCATAGGCTTGAGTATCGATGCCGAAGAAGCGGATCGACTCGAGATGTCGCTCGACCTGATCGAGCAGCTCGCGCTGGAACCGGCATTGCGTGATTTCGACGGTTTCGGCGTAGTAGTTCAGGCGTATCAGAAGCGCGCGCCATTCGTGATCGATTTTCTGGCGGATCTGGCTCGGCGTCGCGGGTGCCGATTCATGCTGCGCCTTGTAAAGGGCGCTTACTGGGATACCGAGATAAAGCGTGCCCAGGTGGAAGGGGCCGCCGATTATCCGGTTTTCACACGCAAGGCGCACACGGATGTCAGCTATTTGGCATGCGCACAAAAGCTGCTCGATGCTTCATCGTTTCTCTTTCCCCAGTTCGCCACACATAACGCGCAAACGCTGGCTTGCATTCGCATATGGGCACAAGAAAGAGGCATACGCGCGTATGAGTTCCAGTGCCTGCACGGTATGGGCGAAACACTGTATGACCAGCTCATTGGGTCGGACGGCATACCTTGCCGTATCTATGCGCCGGTCGGTTCCCACGAAACGCTGCTGGCTTATCTGGTGCGAAGACTGCTTGAAAACGGCGCCAACACTTCTTTCGTCAACCGGATCGTCGATAAGAAAGTACCGATCGAGGAATTGATTGCCAATCCCCTTGATCTTGCCCGGGAAACAGCTGGGAAGCCGCATCCATGCGTGCCTTTACCGGCAAATCTGTTTGGTGAATCCCGCCGTAATTCGGCGGGCCTGGATTTGGGCGACGAAGCCATTCTTCGAATGCTATATTTGAATTTTTCGCGGGAGATACCGCAACAATGGCAGGCGTTTCCGTTACTTGCCGTAAATACAGAAGTTGGGGAAACCCGATCTATCGTCAACCCAGGTCAGCGCTTTGACGTAGTTGGCAAAGTTACCGACGTATTAGTCACTGAAATTAATGCGGTTATCTG
>JAQSWC010000316.1 GCA_029266815.1 Paucimonas sp. | reverse complement strand
AATCGACCACCAGCTTCAGGCCACGCAGATCTAGCTCGTTCGGGAAGGTACTCTTGCAGAATTCGATATAGCGGGCGCGCGCGTCATCCAGACGTTTGGCTTTGCCGAGCTTCTCGGACTTCACGCAATTGATAGGCTCCTCAAGCAGCGCTTCGATTTCGGCTTCAACCGAATCCGGCAGCTTGTTGCCCTTGGAAGAAAAGAACTTGATGCCGTTATCCTGATAAGGATTATGCGATGCCGAGATCACCACGCCGGCCGACAGCCGCAGGGCGCGCGTGAGGTAGGCAACTGCCGGCGTCGGCACAGGGCCGGCGAGCAGCACGTCCACGCCTGCGGCAGAGAAGCCCGCTTCAAGCGCAGCTTCCAGCATGTAGCCCGAGATGCGGGTGTCCTTGCCGATCAGGACGGTCGGCCGTCCGCTTGCCGCGCCTGCGCGAGCCAGCACCTTGCCGGCGGCATAGCCGAGTTTCATCACCAGATCGGGGGTAATCGGCGCTGTGCCAACCTCGCCTCGTACACCGTCGGTACCGAAATATTTGCGTGTCATTCACTCTTCCCTGTTGAAAACATTGCCTTACTTGCGGCATGCCAGATTTTTATTGCGTCTACGGTTTCGGCAACATCGTGCACGCGGACGATCGCTGCGCCGCGCTCCACCGCAAACAATGCGGCTGCCAGGCCGCCTGCCAAACGGTGTTCAACCGGTTTGCCAGTGATCTTGCCTATCATCGATTTACGGGACAGTCCTGCCAAGATCGGCAGCTCGACCCTTTGCTGAATGTCATCCAGCCCAGCCAGCAAAGACAGATTGTGCTCCAGCGTCTTTCCGAATCCAAAGCCTGGGTCGATGCACAAGCGATCTCTTGCGATACCGGCTTCCCCAAAAGCCTGCACGCGCTCGACAAGAAAATCTCCCACTTCGATGACGACATCCTCGTAGTGAGGGGCGATTTGCATCGTGCGCGGATCGCCGAGCATGTGCATGATACAGAGGCCGCAGTCGCTATCCTTGACTGCTCTCAACGCGCCAGGCGCACAAAAACCGTTGATGTCATTGATCATGTCCGCTCCGGCCTCGATGGCCTCGCGCATGACTTCGGGCTTGCAGGTATCAACCGATATAGGTTTTCCGCAATCCCTCAATGCAAAGACTACCGGCATTACCCGGTCAAGTTCCTCCATGACGGAGAGTGTTTCGGCTCCAGGGCGGCTCGATTCGCCGCCGATGTCGATGATATCCACGTCATCGGTCATCATCTGCTCGGCGTGCGACAAGGCAGCATCGAGCGAGGTGAAACGCCCTCCGTCAGAAAAGGAATCCGGAGTAACGTTGAGTATTCCCATCACGAGGGGACGTGTTCCTTTTCCCCAAGCGAAGCGATAGCGGCCGATCTGAAGATGCTGCATAAAAGGTACGTGAATTTTTCCCGCATTCTGTCATGAAACGCAATTCAGGACATCACGATCAGACATGCAGAAGCCCAAAGAAAAAGGGCAGGAACCCTGTCCCGCCCTTTCGGTCTCTTTCTTATCGGCTTAGAAATCAGGCCGGTGCCGGCGCATTCGGCGTGATACCGCCTGACGGATCTGGCGGATTACGCTTCACCGGGGGACCAGCCTTCGGCAGACGCGGTTCGCGTCCTTCCATGATGTCGTTGACCTGGTCCGCGTCGAGAGTTTCCCACTCAAGCAGGGTCTTTGCCATCAGCTCGACCTTGTCTGTGTTTTCTTCAAGCAGGCGGCGTGCGAGCGCATATTGCTCATCGAGAATGCGGCGGATTTCACTATCGACCTTCTGTTGCGTCGCCTCAGAAATTGTCTTGGCTACGCCACCGAAGAAACCTTCGTTCTGGCTGTCTTCATACACCATCACACCGAGCGAATCAGACATGCCGTAGCGTGTCACCATAGAGCGCGCCAGTTTGGTGGCACGCTCGAAATCATTGGAAGCGCCGGTTGACATCTGGTGCATGAAAATCTCTTCGGCAATACGTCCGCCGAACAGGATCGATATTTCACCCAGCATCTTGTCCTTGTAGCCGCTGACCTGGTCGTGTTCAGGCAATTGCCAAGTCACACCCAGCGCATAGCCACGCGGCATGATGGTGACCTTGTGCACCGGATCGGCCTTGGGCAACAGTTTCGCCACCACGGCATGGCCGGACTCGTGATAGGCAGTATTCCTGCGCTCTTCTTCACGCATGACCATCGACTTACGCTCCGGACCCATATAGATCTTGTCCTTGGCATCCTCGAAGTCCTGCATTTCCACCAGTCGCTTGTTGCGGCGTGCAGCGAACAACGCAGCTTCATTGACGAGGTTGGCAAGATCAGCGCCGGAGAAACCAGGCGTGCCGCGGGCCAGGATATCGGCCTTGACGTCCGGTGCGATAGGCACCTTGCGCATATGCACGTAAAGGATCTGCTCGCGGCCGCGGATATCGGGCAGGCCGACCATCACCTGGCGGTCGAAACGGCCGGGACGCAGCAATGCCTTGTCCAGCACGTCGGCACGGTTGGTGGCGGCGATCACGATCACGCCGGAATTGGCTTCGAAGCCGTCCATCTCCACCAGCAACTGGTTCAACGTCTGCTCGCGCTCATCATTACCGCCGCCCATACCCGCGCCGCGATGGCGACCGACGGCGTCGATTTCGTCGATGAAGATGATACAGGGCGAATGCTTCTTGGCATTCTCGAACATATCGCGCACGCGCGAAGCACCCACGCCGACAAACATCTCGACGAAATCGGAACCTGAAATAGTGAAGAACGGCACTTTGGCTTCGCCCGCGATGGCGCGTGCCAGCAGGGTCTTACCGGTACCCGGAGGGCCAACCATCAACACGCCGCGCGGAATGCGGCCGCCCAGCTTCTGGAACTTGGTAGGATCGCGCAGGAAATCGACCAGCTCTTGCACTTCTTCCTTGGCCTCGTCGCAGCCAGCGACGTCAGCGAAGGTCACGGTATTGCTGGCTTCATCCAGCATACGCGCCTTCGAACGTCCGAACGAGAACGCGCCGCCCTTGCCACCGCCTTGCATCTGCCGCATGAAGAAGATCCACACGCCAATCAGCAGCAGCATCGGGAACCAGGAAATGAATATCTGCGACAGGAAAGACTGTTCTTCCGGTTGCTTGACGTCGAACTTGACGCCATTGTTGACCAGATCGCCGATCAGGCCACGATCCAGATAAGTAATCGCCGTCTTGATCTTCTTGTTGTCTTCGGTAAGCGCAACAATGCTGCGATCTTCGATCGTAGCTTCCTTAATGCGTTTGGCCTTTACCTCGTCCAGGAAGTCCGAATATGGAATAGGCGTGGCGCCGCCAGCCATGCTCTGAGAATCGAAATTCTT